>NZ_JBNCKS010000005.1:0-44678 GCF_049841635.1 Micromonospora sp. DT44
GTTGCCTAGACAACGCCGATCATGGACGCCCTCGCGTCTACTTGCGGTCCCACATCCCTTGGAATCGATCATCTAGGCAGAAACCACCGGTCCCCTGCGGGTTCCAACGATCCCCGCGACTCCCTGAATTCAGGGAGTCGCGGGGATCGTGGCTTTCGAGGACATGGCGGTGGATTCGTCACGCGAGGCCCTGCGGCCGGAAACGCGGACGAGCCCCGGCCGATTGGCCGGGGCTCGTCGGGTGAAGCGGGATCAGGCGATGTCGAACCGGTCGAGCTCCATGACCTTCGTCCAGGCGGCCACGAAGTCACGCACGAACTTCTCGCGCGCGTCCTGGCTGGCGTAGACCTCGGCGAGGGCGCGCAGCTGGGAGTTGGAGCCGAAGATGAGGTCGACCGCGGTGGCGGTCCACTTCACCTCGTCCGTGGCCAGGTCGCGGATCTCGTACACGTGCTCGTCGGTCTCCGACGCCTTCCACCGGGTGCCCGGGGAGAGCAGGTTGGCGAAGAAGTCGCCGGTGAGCACGCCCGGCCGGTCGGTGAGGACGCCGTGCGACGCGCCTCCGACGTTGTTCCCGAGGGCGCGCAGGCCGCCGACGAGGACGGTCATCTCCGGCGCGCTCAGGTTCAGCATGTAGGCACGGTCGATGAGCAGCACCTCCGGCTGGGTCTTCTCGCCGGCGCGCAGGTAGTTACGGAAACCGTCCGCGCGCGGCTCGAGGACCTTGAAGGAGTCGACGTCGGTCTGCTCCTGGGTGGCGTCGGTGCGGCCCGGCCGGAACGGCACGGTCACCTCGACGCCCCCGTCGCGCGCCGCCTTCTCGACGGCGGCCGAGCCGGCCAGCACGATCAGGTCGGCGAGCGAGATCTTCGCCCCACCGGCCGCGTTGAACTCCTGCTGGATGCCCTCCAGCGCGCTCAGCACCGTCGCGAGCTGCTCGGGCTGGTTGACCTCCCAGCTGCGCTGCGGCTCCAGGCGGATGCGCGCGCCGTTGGCGCCACCGCGCTTGTCGGTGTGGCGGAAGCTCGCGGCGGAGGCCCAGGCGGTGGAGACCAGCTGCTCGACCGTGAGGCCCGAGTCGAGGACCTTCGCCTTGAGGGCGGCGACGTCGGCGTCACCCACCAGCTCGTGGTCGACGGCCGGCACCGGGTCCTGCCACAGCTGCGGCTCGGCGACCCACGGGCCGAGGAAGCGCTCGATCGGACCCATGTCGCGGTGCAGCAGCTTGTACCAGGCCTTGGCGAAGGCCAGCGCGAACTGGTCGGGGTTCTCCAGGAAACGGCGCGAGATCTTCTCGTACGCCGGGTCGACGCGCAGCGACAGGTCGGTCGTGAGCATCGTCGGCCGGTACTTCTTCGACGCGTCGAACGGGTCCGGGATGATCTCCTCGGCGTCCTTCGCGACCCACTGCTTCGCGCCACCCGGGCTGGTGGTCAGCTCCCACTCGTAGCCGAACAGGATCTCGAAGAAGCGGTTGCTCCACTGCGTCGGCACGTCGGTCCAGGTCACCTCGAGACCGCTGGTGATCGTGTCGCCGCCCTTGCCGCTGCCGTGGGTGCTCAGCCAGCCCAGGCCCTGCGCCTCGATCGGGGCGCCCTCGGGCTCCGGGCCCACGTGGTTGTCCGCGACACCGGCGCCGTGGGTCTTGCCGAAGGTATGGCCACCGGCGATGAGGGCGACGGTCTCCTCGTCGTTCATCGCCATCCGGCCGAAGGTCTCACGGATGAAGTGCGCCGCCGCGGCCGGGTCCGCGTTGCCGCGCGGGCCCTCCGGGTTGACGTAGATGAGGCCCATCTCGGTCGAGCCGACGCCGGCCGCCATCTCCTTCTCGGAGGCGTAGCGCTCGTCGCCGAGCCAGGTGTCCTCCGGGCCCCAGAAGATCTCCTCGGGCTCCCACACGTCCTCGCGACCGAAGCCGAAGCCGAAGGTCTTGAACCCCATCGACTCCAGGGCCACGTTACCGGCGAGCACCAGCAGGTCCGCCCAGGAGATCTGCTGGCCGTACTTCTGCTTGACCGGCCACAGCAGGCGGCGGGCCTTGTCCAGGTTGGCGTTGTCCGGCCAGCTGTTGAGCGGGGCGAACCGCTGACCACCGTCACCGGCGCCGCCACGGCCGTCCTCGATGCGGTAGGTGCCCGCGGCGTGCCAGCTCATGCGGATCATCAGGCCGCCGTAGTGGCCGAAGTCGGCCGGCCACCAGTCCTGCGAGGTGGTGAGGACCTCGGTGATGTCCCGCTTGAGGGCCTCGACGTCAAGCTTGGCGAACTCCTTGGCGTAGCTGAAGTCCGGCCCGAGCGGGTTGCCCTTGTGCGAGTGGGCGTGCAGCACCGAGAGGTCGAGCTGGTTCGGCCACCAGTCCCGGTTGGTGCGCGGACGACCACCGGTCTTCGGGGTCGGCGAGTCGATCGCCGGGTTCTCGCTCTCGCTGCCCTGGGCGGTCACCGAGTCGTGCGCGACCGGGCAGCCGGCCGCGGCCTTCTGGTCCACGCCCTGCGCGCTGGTGGGGACGTTGTCCTGGGTGTCGCTCATGTACTTCCTTCCGAACTGGCGGATCGCTGGGAGATGCGGTCGGCCGCGCAACCGGGGCAGGTGCCCCAGTAGACGACCTCCGCCTCGTCGACCACGAAGCCGTGGTCGTTGGAGGCGGTGAGACAGGGTGCGTGGCCGACGGCGCACTCGACGTCGGCGATGGCGCCGCAGGAGCGGCACACCACGTGGTGGTGGTTGTCCCCCACCCGCGACTCGTAGCGGGCGGTCGCGCGGGCCGGCTGGATGCGCCGTACCAGACCCGCGTCGGTGAGCGCGCGCAGCACGTCGTACACCGCCTGGTGGGAGATGGTGGGGTGGTCCGCCCGGACCAGCGCGATCACCGTGTCGGTGTCGACGTGGGGGTGGTCCCGCAGCACCGCGAGCACGGCCAGCCGGGGTCGCGTCACTCGTAACGAGACCCCTCTCAGCTGCGCTTCGAGGTCGGACATCACGCGCTGAACACTAGCTCACTTTTCTGGAACAGATCAAGTTTTCGCCGATCCCGCGCCTCGGCGTGGCGTCGGAGGGTCCGGAAAGTCTCCGGAAGTTCCGGCCGACATTCGTCGGATGTTGTCCGGCGGTCGATCGGCCACCACCCTCACCGTCGCCACCCCTGATCGATCACTGACCTCGGAAGATGGGCGCACCTTCGAGCGCGGTGGCGCGCTGGTCGCCGCCGCAGACCTTCCGGAAAATGTTGACAAGTGGACGACCTGCTCAATACCGTCCCCATTGACGACGCTCAATCGCCGTCACCGTCCGCGCCGCGACTGCCACCTCCGGTCGTCGTGCGGAACATCCGGTCTACCACCACCACGCGGTACGACTCCGTGGCCGACAGTCCGCCGGGTCGCACCGCACCGCTGGCCCCGCGCCAGCCGTGACGAGGAGGAAACACCTACATGATCGACACCGACCACACTCCCACCGCAGCACCGCGGCGCGGCCGGATACGGCTGCTCCTCGGCGCCGCCTGTGCGGTCGTCCTGGCCGTCACGGGCACGGTCGCGGTCACGGCCACCAGCGCGTACGCCGAGGCCGACCGGACGCTCACCTCGAGCCTGACCGGCACGCACAACGGCTACTACTTCTCCTTCTGGAAGGACGGCGGCAACGCCAGCATGACGCTGCGCGAGAACGGCCGGTACTCCAGCAGCTGGGACCGCAGCACCAACAACTGGGTCGGCGGCAAGGGCTGGGCCACCGGCTCGCGGCGGACGGTCAGCTACTCGGCCAACTACAACCCGGGGAACAACAACACGTACCTCGCCCTGTACGGGTGGACGCGCAACCCGCTCATCGAGTACTACGTGGTGGAGAACTTCGGCAGCTACAACCCGAGCAACGGCGCCACCCGACTGGGCACGGTCACCACCGACGGCGGCACCTACGACATCCTGCGCAGCCTGCGGACCAACGCCCCGTCGATCGACGGCAACCAGACGTTCTACCAGTACTGGAGCGTCCGTCAGAACAAGCGCTCGAGTGGCACCATCACCACCGCCAACCACTTCGACGCCTGGGCCCGTGCCGGCCTGAACCTCGGCACCAACCACGCGTACCAGATCATGGCGACCGAGGGTTACCAGAGCGCCGGCAGCTCCGACGTGACCGTGTCCGAGGGCAGCGGCGGCAACCCGACCTCCGGACCGACCTCCGGGCCCACCACCGGCAACCCGGGTGGCGGCAACTGCAACGCGACGCTCTCCGCCGGCCAGCAGTGGGGTGACCGGTTCAACCTGAACGTCGCGGTCAGCGGCACCAACAACTGGATCGTCAGCCTCAACCTCAACGGCGGTCAGTCCATCCAGAACAGTTGGAACGCGTCCGTCAGCGGCACCAGCGGGACGGTGACCGCCCGACCGAACGGCAACGGCAACAACTTCGGGATCACGATCATGGCCAACGGCAACTGGACCTGGCCGACGATCAGCTGTCGAACGAGCTGACCCGCACCGACGCACCACGTCCCGGCCCCCGCCGCCACGCGACGGGGGCCGGGCCCTGCCCGGGCACTCACGAGTACACGAGGTGCAGCATCATCCCGGCGTCGGCGTGCCCCAGGTTGTGGCAGTGGTTGGCCCACATCCCCGGGTTGTCGGCCCGGAACGCCACCTCCCACACCTCACCGGGCCGGACGTCGAACGAGTCCAACCAGAGTGGGCTTCCGGTGGCCGGCCGCCGGTCCCGGGACAGCACGAGCACGTGATGGCCGTGCAGGTGCCACGGGTGCACGGTCTGCGACCGGTTGACGATCGTGAACCGGACGACGTCGCCGGGGTGGACGACCTGCGGCGGGATGTCCGGATCGGCCGCGCCGTTGACGGTGTGGGCGTAGCGCGGGAGCAGTCCGCGCAGGTCGAGACCGCGATCGAGGACGAGCGTGAACGTCCTGTCGAACCGGGACCAGGGCGTCGGGGCCGGCCGGCCGTAGGTGAGCGGATTCAGTACGGGCCACCCGTCGGTCGCCGTCGACCGCACGCCGGTCGAGTAGACCCGGCGTCCGTCGACGTACAGCGCCACCGGTGTGGCCGGGGCACTGAACACCAGGTCGTAGCGACCTCCGGCCGGGATCAGCACGGCGGTGTCGCGCAGCGGCGTCGGCCCAGCCAACTCGTAGCCGTCGATCGCGACGACCCGGAAATCGGTTCCGGCCAGAGCGTAGCGGTGCGTGGTGCTGTCCGTGTTGATCAGACGCAGCCGGACCGGAACGCCGGCCTCGACCTGCTCCACCCGCGCGTCCGGCAGCGGACGACCCCCGAGGGTGTGCACCGGCACCGTCACGTCGAGGCCGCTCGTCGGGCCGGGACGCACCACGAGGACGCCGTAGAGGCCCATCCGCACACCGACGTCGGACACCGAGTGGGTGTGGTACCAGTACGTGCCGGCCTGGTCGGCCCGGAACCGGTAGACGAACTCCTGGCCCGGCAGCACCGCCGACTGCGTCACCCCGGGGACCCCGTCCTGGCTGTTCGGCACGTCGTACCCGTGCCAGTGCAGGGTGACACCCCGGTCGATGTCCCGGTTGCGAAGCGTGACCTCCACGACGTCTCCGACGGTGGCGGTCAGCTTCGGCCCGGGTACCTGCCCGTCGAACGCCCACGCCGCGACGTCGTGGCCACCGACGCGCACCGTGGCGGTACCGGCCGTCAGGGTGAACCGCCGGGTGGGTTCGTCGGGGATCCGGGCCGGCGGGTATCCGTGGTCGTGCGGCGCGGCGGGCGCCGGGCCCGGGGTGACGGCCAACCCGGTGCCGGCCAGCAGCGCCGACACCGCCACCGCGACCGCCGCCCGAGACACCGCGCGGGACGGGCGCGCGTCGAGCAGACGCCACGAGACCGCCGTCGCCGCGACGACCCCGGCGACCGCGAGCAGCCCCACCGACGCCGACACCGGGTAGCCGTGCAGGACCGTGACGAGCAGGGCGGCGCTCAGGGCGTACCCCGCGAAGAGGAGCGGCACCGCGACGGACCGGATGTCGCCCGCGGCGCGCAGCAGCCGCGGCCCGGCGACGGCGACCGCCGCGAGCGACAGCGGCGCGGCGACGACGACCTTCTCCGCGGCGAACCACCAGCCGACGCGCGCGAGCGCGAGCACGGTCGTCGCGCGGGCGAGCGTGGCGAGCAGCGCGACGGTGGCCAGCGCGAGGGCGAGGGGCCGACGCCGGACGGCCGCCGCGACCCCGCCACCCAGCCATCCGGCGGTGGCCAGGACCGCCAGCAGGAGGTCCGCCGTGAGCAGCGAGGCGGTGGTCATGCCGGCTCCCCCTGGGGTACGACCACAGGCGCGTCGCCCGTCGGCGTCCCGGCGGCCAGCCGGCGCGCTCCCCGCATGACGCCGACCACGACGTGCACCGCGACGATGCCGTTGACCGCGTGCAGGCCACCGATGACCAGGCCGAACGGCGTGCTGACGCCGACGGCGTCGGTGCCGGCGTTGGCGAGCATGGCCAGCAGCGCCTGCAGGACGACCAGGCCCAGCGGCAGGACCGCCAGCCCGACGAGCCGACCGGGTGCCCTGGCCAGCGCCGCGAACAGGACGGTGAGCAGGGTGAGGACGGGGATGACCGCCATGCCGTTGACGCTGTGCAGGGCGTACGCGCCGTCCCCGGCGGGCTTGGTGAACCCGCCGACCGCGGCGAAGACGAACTGGAGGGCGAACGCGGTGAGGAGCACGCCGCTACTGATGACAAATGCCTTTCGCATGCTGGGCTCCTTAGAGCTGCGCCGAGGTCAACGCCCGGGCGACGTGGTCGGTGGCGGTGATCGCGCCGTACGCGACGATCCGGACGAGGTCGGCGTCGGCGGGGTGCGACAGCCTCCACAGGGCGACGTCGCCCGGGCTGACCGCGCTGGGCGAAAACGCCGCCAGCAACGCGATCCGCGTTCCGACCCGGTCCCGGCCGGGCACGTCCCGGACCAGGTCGACGGCCCAGTCCGCGGGCCGGGTCGGGAACCGTCCGTCCTCCCAGCGCACGGTGGCCGTCACGGTCTGGCGGGCGACGTCGCCCAGCAGCTCGCCGCCCCGGTTGGCGGCGTCCCGCAACGACGCGTACGCGACCCCGACCGGGCTGTCCCCCGCCCAGGCCGGCGGCGGGGTCGTACCAGTGTGCAGGAGCCCGAGGCTGCGTCCGGGCTCCTTCGGTTCCCGGGCGGATCTGGCGTACAGCCGGCCACCGACCGACCGCACCAGCGGGGCGCGTTGCAGGCCGCCGGGGAACAGGTCGGGGTCGAGCAGCGCCGAGACCACCCGGTTGACGAAGTGGAACGCGAGCAGGGTGCCGGTGAGCTCGGGGCCGTACGGGCTGGTCCAGTCGCCGGCGCGGGGGCTGCGGCTGGCCTCGGCCCAGCGGGCGAGTTCGGCGTGTGCCGGGTCGGACGGCGTCTCGCCCCGGGCGACGACCTCGGCCAACCCGTGCTCGCCCAGGGCGTGCAGCAGCAGCACGTGGGCGTCGAGGCAGAACTGACAGCCGTTGGCCCGGGACACCACCGCCGCGACGAGTTCCCGGTCGACCCGGGACGTGTCGCCGGCGAGCAGGGCCTCGCGCATCAGCGACCAGGTCGCGGCCAGCGCCTCGGGCACGGCCGAGAGCGCCTGGAAGGTGGGCAGCGGTCCGAGGAAGTCCTCGCGTAGCTGCTGGTAGACCTCCGCGGTGCGGCCGGTGGCCGCCCTCGTGGGTACGGGGGTGAAGAAGCGGTATGTCATGCGATCGATGCTCGTGGCGATGGCCCGTCAAGACGTCGTGCCGGCGCAGACACTTCGCGCCGCCGGGATACCACGACCGTGGTAGGCCTGATCTACCGCGCGCGCGGGACGCTCCACCAACGACGACCGTTCTACAGTGCGACCATGCGCCGCGACCTGCCGTACGTCCTCAGCGGCCTCGCCCTCGGCGGTCTCCTGCTCGGCAACGCCGCGCTCGCACCGGACGCCGCGACGGTCGGGGCCCTCGACGTCGCCCTCGTCCTCGCCATGGCCGCAGCCCTCGGGGTGTGCCGGCGGCATCCGGTGCTCGCGCTGGGCGTGGTGACCGCCGCCATGCTGGCCCTGCACCTCCGGGTGCACCCCGGGGTGTCCGCCGCCTTCCCCGTTCTGGGTGTGGTCTACGTGACCGCCTGGCGGGGGCACCGCGCGGCGGCCGCCGTGGCCAGCGTCGCCTTCCTCGGTGGCTTTCTGGCCCGCGACGTCTCGGCGGCCCCGGTCGACCGTCCCCACCAGTTGATCGCCGAGCGGACGGCCCTGCTGCTGGGATGGTTCGTGGCGGCGAACGTCGCCGGGCTGATCGGCCGGCAACGCCGCGCCTACCTGGAGCAGGTCGAGCAGCGGGCCGTCGAGGCCGAACGCACCCGCGAGGAGATGGCGTTGCGGCGGGCCGGCGAGGAGCGGCTGCGCATCGCCCGGGACCTGCACGACTCCCTGACGCACAGCATCTCGGTGATCAAGGTGCAGGCGGGGATCGCCGTGCATCTGGCCCGCAAGCAGGGCGATGAGCCCTCGGCCACGCTACTGGCGATCCAGGAGGCCAGCGCCGCCGCGATGCGCGAACTCCGCACCACCCTCGACGTCCTCCGCGCGCCCGACGACGACCGCGTCGGGCTGGCCCGCGTCGACGAACTCGCCGAACGGACCCGTGCGGTCGGCGTGCCGGTCCAGGTGACCGTCACCGGCCGGCCACGGCGTCTACCGGACGAGGTCGACCAGGCCGGTTACCGGGTCGTCCAGGAGGCCCTGACCAACGTGGCCCGCCACGCCGGTGCCGCGACCGCACGCGTGCACGTCGAGTACGCGCCGGCCGGGCTGACCGTCGCGGTGAGCGACGACGGGCAGGCGTCGCCGGCCCTTCCCCCGACGCCGGGGGTGGGACTGCGCGGTATGCGTGAGCGGGTCACCGGACTGGGCGGCACCCTGCTGGCCACCGCCAACGACGACCACGGGTTCACGGTGCGGGCCACGTTCCCGCTGGACGGGCCGGCATGACCGGACGGTCGCACCGATGATCCGGGTCCTGCTCGCCGACGACCAGGCGCTGATGCGGGCTGGCTTCCGGGCCCTGCTGGCCGCCGAGGACGACCTGGAGGTCGTGGGCGAGGCCACCGACGGCGCCTCGGCCGTGCAGCTCGCACGACGTCTACGCCCGGACGTCGTGCTGATGGACGTGCAGATGCCCGGCCTCGACGGGATCGAGGCGACCCGGCGCATCGCCGCCGATCCCGACCTCGCCGCCACCCGCGTCCTCATCCTCACCAACTACGGGCTCGACTCGTACGTCTTCGCCGCCCTGCGCGCGGGCGCGAGCGGTTTCCTCCTCAAGGACGCCGACCCCGCCGACCTGTTGCAGGCCGTCGCCGTCGTGGCCGGTGGCGACGCGCTGCTCGCGCCGGCCGTGACCCGCACGCTGATCAGCGAGTTCGTGGCCGGACCACCGCCGGCCGTGCCGACGGCCGGTCGGGACGTGCTGACCGCCCGGGAGCAGGAGATCGTCGAGCTGGTGGCGCGAGGGCTGACCAACGACGAGATCTCCCAGCGCATGGTGATCAGCCCGTTGACCGCCAAGACGCACGTGAACCGGGCCATGACGAAGCTGCACTGCCGGGACCGCGCCCAGCTGGTCGTGTGGGCGTACGAGTCGGGACTGATCACGCCGCGCCGCCGGTGACCGTGCCGTCACCGGCGGCGCGACGCGAGCCGGTGTCAGGACCCGATCGCGATGGCGAAGACGTGCATCGTCGGCACGTTCGCCGCCGCCCGTGCGCTGATGTTGGGCAGCACGACCTGGGTCACCGCCTTGTTCTGCAGCGTGACGCCCACGTAGTAGATGCACGCGGCCGTGGCCTGTCGACCGTTGTTGGGCCGGTTCTGGTACGCGGACACGATGGCGGCGGTCGCGCCGGACACCGGGCCGCCGTACCAGTCGGGCGTGCTCAGGGTGAACGTCTGGCGGGTCCCGTCCGCGTACACCACCGTGCCGGTGCCCGACACGGCCCCGTAGGTGCCGGTCACGAGGAAGCCGAGCGTGCTGCCGGTGCCGCTGATACCGAGGGTCTGGCCCGAGGCGATGGCGTTGTCGGCCGTGCCGGGACTGACGTTGGGCCAGCGGAAGTTCACCCCGTTGCGGCTCACCGTGCCGCCCGGGCTCGCGCCGGCCTGCGCCAGGGCCTGCGCCGACAGGGAGGCACCGTTGCCGTCGAAGTTGCCGACGTTGGTGTTGCTGTCGTTGGTGATGCCCGCGTTGGTGAAGCTCTGCTCCAACGTCGGCGTGGTGGCGCCCGTGCTGGTGACCCGGTAGGTGCGCCCGGCCTGCACGGTGACCTCGACCAGGTCGGACTCGACCCGGGTGACCCGGGGCGACGTGCCGTCGGCGGTGTCGACGACGCTGACGGTGCCGGTCAGGAACCGCGACCGCAGGCGGACGGTGCCGGCGCGGTCGGGCCGCACCAGCACCTCGGTGGCGGCGCCGCTCGCCCACGTGATGCTGACCGTGTGCCCACCACGACCCCGCAGGCCGGACACCCGGCCGCTGGGCCAGGCCGGCGGCAGCGCGGGCAGGATGTGCAGCTCACCGATGTGGCTCTGGAGCAGCATCTCGGCGATGCCGGCGGTCGCGCCGAAGTTGCCGTCGATCTGGAAGGGCGGGTGCAGGTCGAACATGTTCGGGGCGAGCCGGGCGGTGGTGGCGAGGTAGCGGATCAGGTCGTGGGCCCGCTTGCCCTCCTCCATCCGCGCCCAGAAGTTGATTTTCCAGGCCAGCGACCAGCCGGTGCCGTCATCGCCGCGCAGCGCCAACGTACGGCGGGCGGCCTCGAACAACTGCGGGGTGCCGCGCTTGGTGATCTGGTTGCTGGGCGCGAGCCCGTACAGGTGCGAGATGTGCCGGTGGTTGGGCTCGGTCTCCACCCAGTCGTAGAGCCACTCCATGATGTTGCCGCGCGAGCCGACCTTCATCGGGGGGAGGCGGTCCCGGGTGGCGCGTACCTGGGCCCGGAAGGTGCTGTCCACGTCGAGGATCTCGCTCGCGCGGGCGACGCCGTCGAAGAGGTCCCGCAGGATCTGGTTGTCCATCGTGGGACCGGCGCAGACGCTGGCGTTCGAGTGGTGGCTGAGTTCCGGTGAGTTCGACGGGTTCGTGACCAGGTAGCCGAGGGTCGGCTCGGTCACCAGGGTGTTGAGGAAGAACTGCGCGGCGCCCTTCATGGCCGGGTAGTTCGTCCGCAGGAACTCGATGTCACCGTTGAACTGGTAGTGGTCCCAGATCAACGTGGACAGCCAGGCGCCGCCGGTCTGCCACATACCCCAGAACGCGCCGTCCACGACGGCGGTGGCCCGCCACGCGTCGGTGTTGTGGTGGGTGACCCAGCCACTCGCGGAGCCGTACTGCACCTGGGCGGTGCGGGCTCCGGCGACGGCGAGTTCCCGGACCATGTCGAAGACCGGGTTGTGGCACTCGGCCAGGTTGGTGGTGTTGGCCGGCCAGTAGTTCATCGGCAGGTTGGCGTTGATCGTGTACTTCGAGTCCCAGGAGGGGTTCAGCGAGTCGTTCCAGATGCCCTGGAGGTTCGCCGGCTGGGTGCCGGGCCGCGACGACGAGATCAGCAGGTACCGCCCGAACTGGAACAGCAGCGCGGAGAACTGCGGGTCGTTGACGCTGTTGTGCTGGGCGATCCGGACATCCGTCGTCTGGTCGGCCGCGGAGGTGCGGCCCAGGTCGAGGGTCACCCGTCCGAACAGCGCCTGGTAGTCGGCGACGTGCCGGGTGCGCAACTGGTCGTAGCTGTAGGCGCGGGCGGCGCTCAGGCGCTGCCGCGCGATGCCCCCGTAGTCGCCACCGACGTTGCGGTAGTTGACGTAGCTGGAGCCGATCGAGATCAACAGAACCACGCTGGTGGCGTTGGTGACCCGCAGGGTGCCGCCCGAACTGGACACGCTGCCGCCGGTGACGGTGGCGTTGGCCAGGGCGAGGAAGCGGACCTGACCGGTGACGCCCTCCTGGCTGCCGGAGACGCCGTCGAGGCCGATCGTCGTGCCGTCCGGGCTGGACACCGTCGTACGCTGCGGGCTGTCGAAGGTGGCCGTGAAGCTGATCGAGGTGGCGCGGTCGGCGGTCAGCCGCATCGCGATGACCTGGTCCGGCGCGCTCGCGAAGACCTCACGCTGGTAGCGGATGCCGTTCAGGACGTATGAGGTCGTGGCCGTCGCGGTGGTGAGGTCGAGCGTGCGGTTGTGCTGGGACGCGCCGCTGGCCGACCCGAAGGCGAGCCGGAGGTTGCCGACGGTCTGGTACGCCAACTGCCCGCCGGGGTTGCCCATCATGGTCTGGTTGATGAGGTCCTGGGCCTGAGTCCACTGGTTGGCGTTGACCAGCCGCCGGATCTCCGGCAGGGCCGCCGCGCCCCGGGTGTTGCTGGGGTCGTGCGGGCCGCCGGCCCAGACGGTGTCCTCGTTGAGCTGAAGTCGCTCGGCGTCGACGTTGCCGAACACCATGGCACCGAGCCGGCCGTTGCCGATCGGCAGGGCCCGCAGCCAGTCCGTGCCGGCGCCCTCGTCGTACCAGAGGGCGAGGTCGTTGGCCGCCAGCACCTGCGGCGGCGCGACGGAGTCGGCGTTGGCGGTCGCCGTCCACGGCAGCGGCAGCAGGGCGCCACCCGCGCCGGCCGCACCGATCTTGAGGGCCTGCCGCCGGGTCAGGTCTGACATCGATCCTCCAAACGGTGACCGGTGCGGCCACCCAAGCGCGACAACGACGACCCCCGATAGTGGATCCGCGCGGTGACACCGGCCCGGCTGCGCAGGCCGTTTGGCAGACCCTCGGACGCGAAACGTCCGATGTGTTTCGGGAAGATTACTCCGGTGTCACGCAATAGGCAACGGTCGATCGCTGCGGATCAGCGCTGCCCCGGCGGCATGTGTCGGCCGGCGCGCGACCGGGTCGGAAGCGGGGCCTGGATCGACGCGGAAGACGGGTGCACGCGTCCGACAAGCGGTCGGGCATACATCCGATGATTACGGCAGCCGTGCCCGCAGCGGCCTCAGTGGACCGGCGGGCGCGGTTGGGCGTCGCTCACTCGGGCAGCGTCGCCCCGGACTTCTCGGCCACCAGGTACGTCGCGTACCAGTCCGGCCAGTTGTCGTCCCGCTCGCCGGTGCGCTCCTCGTGCGCGCCGTGGGCGGCCGCCGCGCGCCGCAGCGCGTCCGCCAGGTCGGTCGCCGACCGGTACGACGTCAGGTCGCCCTCGACGCGCCCGGGCAGGCGGGTCGTGATCTCCTGCATAAGCCAGGTGTTGCCGTCCGGGTCGCGGAACGTGGCGCGCGAGACGTAGCTGCGGCGCTCGGGGTCGAGGCCGTCGGCCGGCCCGTCCGGGGTCACGTGGAAGACCGGACCGACCTCGACGCCGGCCGAGACCAGCGCGTCGCGGGCCGCCTCGATGTCCGACACGACCAGGTACGCCGTCGCCGAACCCGGCGTGGCCGACGTGAGCTGCTCGCCGAACTGCACCGAGCACGCGGAGCCGTGCGGGGTGAACTGGACGATCCCGGGCGGCGTCTGGTCGAGTCGCCAGCCGAGGCCCTGGTAGAACCGCTTGGCGCGGTCGACGTCCGACACCGCGATGACGATCACCTCGACCTTGACGTCGAGGCTCGCGAGGCCCGGGTCGCCCCGGCCGGCCTTCGGACTCATCGCGACCTCCTGGGTCCTCGCCCCACCGTCGACGACCACGCTACGTCCTGCGCGCCGGTGAGGTGCGGCGTTCGGGGCATCAGCGCGGCGCCGCCCTCGTCGCCCCGCGCAGCCCGAACAGGGCGACCAGCGCGAGCAGGATGACGGCGACGGAGTACTCGTCGGCGGTCCGCGGGAGGCCCCCGGCGTACACCACGAGGAAGCCGGCGATCACGGTGGGAAGGCCGAAACCGACGTAGCAGACGACGTAGAGCAGCGACAACACGCTGGCGCGTTCGTGCGCCTCGACCAGCGGCATGATCGTCTTGAGGCTGCCCTGGAACCCGCCGCCGAAGCCGACGCCGCCGAGCGCGAGACCGACGAAGAACCCCGGTACGGACTCGGCCATGACCGAGACCACCGTGACGACCATGCCCAGCATGAGGGCGACGATCCCGGTCAGGATGACCGTCCGCGCGGCGGTGTCGCGCAACAGCAGGACAGCGACCGACCCGAAGAGCGCGAAGACGAAGAGCACCAGACCGGCGACCACGATCGACGTGTCCATGAGGCTGCGCACGAGCGCCGGGCCGAGCGCGCCGAAGAAGCCGGCCAGCGCCCAGACCGCGAACAGCACCGGAGCGACGACCAGCACCGGCCCGCGTACCGGGCGCGGCAGCCTGATCTCTGGTCGCAGGCTGCGCCGCGCGCCGGGCATCCGCGTGACGGTCTCCGGCATCAGCGCGACCCCGACGGCCTGGATCAGCAGGACCGCGACGAGGACGACGTACACGAGGCGGGTCGGCGCGGGCAGGTAGCGGATGAACAGCGCCGAGAGGAGCGCCCCGCTGCCGGTGCCGAGGCCGGGCGCGATGGAGTTGGCGAGCGTCCCGCGGGCGCGGTCGATGTCCAGCATGGCCGCGCCCACGGCGCCCGTGGCGGCGCCCGCCGCGAGGCCCTGCACGAGGCGGGCGACCAGCAGCGCGGGTACGCCGTTGGCGAGGATGAACACCAGCAGCGACAGGATCTGCACGGCGATCGCGGCGGCCAGGACCGGACGCCGGCCGACGTGGTCGGAGAGCTTGCCGAAGGTGAGCAGCGATGCCAGCACCGCGAGCGCGTAGACCGCGAACACCACGGTGGTGGTGACCGACGAGAAGTGCCAGCGCTCCTGGTAGGTCCCGTACAGCGGGGTCGGGGCCGCCGAAGCGGCCAGGAACGACACGAGGATCGACGCCAGCAGCACCAGGGAGACGTTCGGCGCGAGTCGTACCCGCCCCGCGATCGACATGTCGTGCTCCTCGGGCTGCGCGGCGCTCGTCGGACTCGACGGCCGCAGGCGCGTACCCGATGTGCCGTCCTCCATGCGCCGACTACTCGTCGGCGCGCGGCCCGAGGTGCTCGCGCAGCGCCCGCGCGATGTCGCCGGCCGCGCGGAGCTGGTCCGGCGTGAGAGCGTCGACGAACAACTCCCGGATGGCGAGCAGGTGCGGGTAGGTGGCCCGCTGGAACGCCTCGGCGCCGGCCGGGGTGAGGATCACCTCCGCCCCGCGCGGGACGGTGGCGCACTCCTCGCGACGGATCAGCCCGCGTCGTTCCATCCGGCCCAGGTGGTGCGAGAGTCGACTCCGCTCCCACCCGATCTGTGCGGCCAGGGCGGAGGAGCGCATCCGCCGCTCCTTCGCCTCGCTGAGGGCGAGCAGGACGGCGTAGTCACCCGGCGAGAGGGAAGAGTCGACCTGGAGACGAGACCCGACCCGGGAGGTGAGCGCCTCCGTCGTCTCGACGAAGTCCCGCCAGATCCGCAGCTCCTCCGCCGTCGGCAACTGCCGGCCCCTACGCCGCTCGGGTGTGGTGTCAACCATCGAACCCTCCCGGGAATTGACGCGTCAATCAGCAGGTTAGCATCATTGACACGTCAACCGGGAAGGCCACTTCCCACGTGTCGACGGCGAAGAACGCCGAGGAGGAGACATGTCCGCCGCACCCTTCGAACTGGGGCTCAACTCGTTCGGCGAGGTGGCCACCGACGGCGACCGGACCCTGAGCGACGCCGAGACCGTACGACTGCTGGTGGACGAGGCCCGGCTCGCGGAGTCGGTCGGGCTCGACGTGTTCAGCCTGGGCGAGCACTACCGGGAGGGGCACAACGACTCGGCCACACCCGTCCTGCTCGCGGCCATGGCCACGGCGACCGACCGGATCAAGCTCGGCACCTCGGTCACCGTCCTGAGCACGAACGACCCGGTACGGCTCTACCACGAGTTCGCCACCCTGGACGCGGTCAGCGACGGCCGGGCCCAACTGGTCCTCGGACGGGCATCCGCGACCGAGTCGTTTCCCCTCTTCGGGTACGACCTGGCGGACTACGAGCGGTTGTTCGAGGAGAAGCTGGACCTCTTCCTCCAGCTCCAACGCGACGAAACGGTCACCTGGTCGGGAACCGTACGCACTCCCCTGGTCGCGCAACGACTCCATCCGCGCATGCGCCCGGGCGGAATCCCCACCTGGATCGGCGTCGGAGGAAGCCCCAACTCGGTGATCCGCGCCGCCCGACACGGGCTCCCGCTCATGCTGGCGATCATCGGTGGACGCCCGCAGCGGTTCGCCGGCCACGTCGATCTCTACCATCGGGCGCTCGAACAGTTCGGGCAGGCGGCGCAACCGGTCGGGCAACACTCGCTCGGCCTCGTCGCGGACACCGACGAGGAGGCCGTCGAGACGTGGTGGCGGTACTGGCAGCCCACCGTGGCGCGGCTCGCCGAGGAGCGTGGCTTCTACAAGCCGGACCGCGCGCGCTACGAGGCCGAGATCGACCACGGCGCGCTGTTCGTGGGGTCACCGGAGACGGTGGCCCGCAAGATCGCAACCATGGCCCGCGACCTGCGGCTGAGTCGGTTCGACCTGAAGTACGACATCATGCACCTGCCTCGCGAGGCGCGGGCGCGCACCATCGAGCTGCTCGGCAGCGAGGTCGCGCCACGGGTCCGTGAGCTGTTGGCGAAGGAGCCCACCAATGTCTGATCTCCTGTTCGGCCTCGACACCTTCGGTGACGTACCGGAGGACGACTCCGGCAAGCCCGTCTCCCACGCCGCCGCCATCCGGCAGGTCGTCGACGAGGCGGTGCTGGCCGACGACCTCGGCGTCGACGTCATCGCCCTGGGCGAGCACCACCGACCCGAGTACTCGGTGTCGACGCCGGAGACGGTGCTGGCGGGCATCGCCACCCGTACCTCGCGGATCCGGCTCTCCTCCGGCGTCACCGTGCTGAGCTCGGACGACCCGGTCCGCGTCTTCCAGCGTTTCGCCACGGTCGACGCGCTGTCGCACGGTCGGGCCGAGGTCATCCTCGGCCGGGGCTCGTTCACCGAGTCCTTCCCGCTGTTCGGCTACGACCTGGCCGACTACGACGTGCTGTTCGAGGAGCGAATCGAGCTCTTCGCGAAGCTGCTCGACGAGCAGCCGGTCACCTGGAGCGGCACCACCCGCGCCCCGCTCACCGACGCCGACGTGTTTCCCAAGACGGAGTCGGGACGCCTCACCACCTGGGTGGGTGTCGGCGGCTCACCGCAGTCGGTGGTGCGGACCGCCCGGTACGGCCTGCCGCTCATGCTCGCCATCATCGGCGGCGCTCCGGAGCGTTTCGCGCCCTACATCGACCTCTACCGTCGGGCCGCCGACCAGCTCGGCACCACCGCGCACCCGGTCGGGATGCACTCGCCCGGCTTCGTCGCCGACACCGACGAGGAGGCGAAGGAGCTGTTCTGGCCGTACTACCGGGTCATGCGCGACCGGATCGGCGCGCTGCGCGGCTGGCCACCGATCCGCCGCCAGGAGTTCGACTCGGAGGTGGAGCACGGCTCGCTCTACATCGGCTCGCCGGAGACGGTCGCCCGCCGGATGGCCGCCGCCATCAAGGGTCTCGGCGTCGGCCGTTTCGACCTCATCTACACCGCTGGGGCGCAGCCGGTGAGCGCCCGGATGCGCGCCGTGGAGCTGTACGGCTCGCGGGTGATCCCCATGGTCCGCGACATCCTGGCCGGCTGACCCGCCGGCCGATCGCCCTCGGAGAGGAAGACATGAACGACAGCGGTTCCGACCGACCACGGACCCTCGCCATCCTCGGCGCCGGCAAGGTGGGCACCGTCCTCGGCCGGCTCGCGATCGCCGCGGGCTACCGGGTGCTCGTCGCCGGCTCCGGCGATCCGGCGAAGATCGCTCTGACCGTCGAGGTGCTGACGCCCGGCGCGGTGGCGACCACCGCGGTCGACGCCGTGGCGGACGCCGACATCGTCGTCCTCGCCCTGCCGCTGGGTAAGTACCGCGCGCTGCCCGTCGAGGCGCTGCGGGGCAAGCTCGTCGTCGACGCGATGAACTACTGGTGGGAGGTCGACGGCATCCGCGACGACCTGACCGATCCGCGCACCTCGTCCAGCGAGATCGTCCAGGCGTTCCTGGCCGGGTCGCGGGTCGTCAAGGCGTTCAACCACATGGGCTACCACGATCTCGAGGACGGGGCCCGGCCGGCGGGCCCGGCCGGCCGCAAGGCCATCGCGATCGCCGGCGACGACGAGGCCGACCTCGCCCCGGTGGCCTCGCTGGTGGACGCCCTCGGCTTCGACCCGGTCGTCGCCGGCCCGCTCGCCGAGGGCGTACGCCTCGAACCGGGTAGCGAGTTGTTCGGCGCCAACGTCAGCGCCGACGAGGTGCGGGCCATGCTCCGGCGCTTCCCCGAGTCGGAGCGCGGACAGGCCGTCGCCGCCGCCCGGGCGGCTTGACCACCCGGGCGTCTCAGCGCTCGTCGTCGAACGCCGTACGGGGATCGAGTTGGCGACCCCGATCCTCGGCGGCGGCGTAGGCGGCGGGGCCGAGCGCCCCGACCGCCGCGTCGCGCACGACGGCGAGGTCGGCCGCGTCGTCCGGGTCCGGCACCTGGCCGATCGCCGCGAACGCCGCGTCGGCGAGACTCACCATGAGCGCCGCCCGCGAATGGTCACCCTCGGCGGACGCGAGCGCCGCACCCGCCACGCAGACGTACGGCACGAAGTCGTCCCAGCCGTGCTGGAACACCCGGGTACGGCTGAGGGTGAACAGCTTGCGCGCCTCGGCGAGGTTACCGAGACCCAGCTCGCAGAAGGCCAGGTTGTGCGTCTCGGAATTCACCGTCTCCGGTCGGCCCAGCGACTCGTTCAGCGCGATGCTCTCGCGGTACAGGTCCCGCGCCCGCTCCAGGTCGCCGGCCATCCGCGCCACCGCCGCCAGCACGTGCCTCGGCCGCTCCTGGAGCGCGCGGTCACCCGAGCGCACCGCGACGTCGAGGGCCTCGCGCGCCCGCGTCTCCCCGAGCGCCAGGTCGCCGCCACGAATCGCCACCCGGGCCAGGCTGTAGCGGGCCTCCACCTCACCCACCGCGTCGCCGACGGCCCGAGCGCGCTCGATCTCCGCCGTACTCATCCGTACCACCGCGTCGCTCTCCCCCCGCCGGAAGGCCGAGCGGACGTCGTCACTGAAGCTCACGGCTACTTTCCCCCTCGTGCGTCGCGACCTTCCGGCCCTGGCGGCGGCTGCTCAGGCATGGAAGGCGATCCAGTTCTCCTGGAAACGGAAGCCCATCGACTCGTACAGCGACCGGCCGAGCGCGCTGGACTGCAGGTACGCCGCGTCCACGCCGGCCGCGATGCCGTCACGCACCACCTTCTCGGTGATCGCGCGGCCCAGACCGCGACCACGCGCGTCCGGGACGACAGCGATGTTGAACACGCCGACCACGCCGCGGGCGCGCATCCCGAGACCGGTGCCGAGAACCTGGCCGGCCTCCTCGTACAGGTAGCCGTCGATCCGCTCGGCGTCGAGCACCGCGCCCCCCATCAGCGACCCGAACAGACCGTCCGGCACCTCGAAGCCCCTGGTCAGGACGTCCGTGTACCGATCGCTCTCCGCCGCGCCGACCCGCCGTACGCGCTCGCGCTGCGCCTCGTCCGCCCGGAACACCAGCTCGTCGACCGTGCAGGCCAGCAGGGGCAACTCGCTGCGCGCGGCGAGCCCGTGCCGGGTGGCGAGATCGGCCACCGCGCCGTCGGCGTCGTCCCGGATCATGATCGACCAGGCCTCGACCTGCCCGGACACCTCGGTGGCCAGCTCATGCAGGGCTTCGAGATCCGGCTCCCGCGACAGGTCGTACGCCGAGTTCAGCGTCGCCGCTCCCGCGTGGGTCACCGCCGCACGGGCGGTGCCCCGCCGCGCGTAGTAGCCCTTCGGTGTCGCACCGCACAGATCCTCGATGGCGCCGTCGTACGCCGCCGCCATCCGATCGCCGATGATGTTCATGCGCTTTCCCCCCTGACGCTCCCCCGAGCGTGCGCAAACATAGCCGCAACGCCGCGACCTGCGCGAACCGAGGTACGGCGGGGTCAGCGCCGGTGGGTGTCGCGCCCCGGCCACCACCGCCCGGAGCGGAGCCCCTGACTGGTGGCGCCGTGGAAAATGATCATCACGACCACGCCGATCAGGCCGAGGAACGGGTTCACCAGCCAGCCGAGCAGACCGGTCAGGCCGTAGAGGACCAGGCCGACGATCGGGCGGAGCTCCTGCACCCGCACCTGGTCCTGGCCGATGGTGTCGGCCCGCAGCGCTGGGTGGCGGCGGACATAGGAGAAGAGCACCCACCAGGGCGCCGACATCAGCGAGGCGGCGAACGCGTACAGGACGACGGCCACCCGGAGGTCGTCGGTGTTGCCGTCGGCCAGCGCCGACGCCAGGACTGCGGTGGGAAAGGGAATGATCACCACGCCGAAGAGAATGCCGAGGTTGATCGAGCTGAACGCCGGGGTGGTGCCCCGCACCAACTGGAGCACGGCGTGATGGTTCAGCCAGAGAACCCCGACGTAGATGAACGACACGACGAAGGCCAGGTACGACGGCCCTTCGCCGAGGAGCCCCTCGGCCAGCCCGCCCTCGTGGAAATCCGGTACCCGCAGGTCGAGCACCAACAGGGTGATGACGATGGCGAACACCCCGTCGCTGAACGCCGCCAGGCGACCCGCGTCGGTCACCGCGGGATCACCCTCGCCTGCCTGGATCCCCCGTCGACCTGCGGACATTGCCGCATGCTAACAATGAAGCAATCACCACGAAGCGTCATCAACAAGACCCTCCACGACCGACACCACCCCCACCCCGCCCGACCCCGGTGATCATGAAGTTATTGCCACGACACGCCGCCCGCGATGGCAACAACTTCATGATCACCGGGGTGCGAGGGTCGGCGGGGGTCGGCGGGGTGGGTGGCGTTGACACGGTGGCATTGAAAGAAATAAATTCCTGACTACGAGAAACTGTTTCGCGCGTTCGCTGTGCGGCACTCACCCGCGAGCCGCGATTGAGCAGAGCGGCCGCCCCACGAGCCGGTCGACAAAGGAGGGTGCCGCAGCCCCGCCGGACCCGCTCGTCGCATCGTCACTCGTCGCGCCCAAGCAGCACCGCTGGCGCGAGGGCCGATCCGGCGTCGACTCCCGGCCGCCGCACCGGCGTTCCCCCGGTGGCCCCTCCGCGAAGCGTCGCGCCGCGTGGGGCTCGGCGATCGGCACGTCGAGGGTGACCGGCACGGCTGATCTGGACAGCGGATCCGACCACCCACCGTCGCGTGCTTGGGAGCGCTCCCGGCGACGCCTGACGTACCGCCCGACGCTCTCCACACCGACCAGCCGGACGCGTCGGCCGCCACCACCACCTCGGGAGAAGTCTGATGAGAAAACGAAGGGTCACCAACGCCGCCCTGGTGTCGGCGGGCGCTGTCCTGCTGGCGTCGACGGCGGTCGCACTGGCCGCGCCCGCCGGCGCCGCAGCCGCCGGCTGTGCCGTCAACTACGCCGTGTCATCGCAATGGCAGGGCGGCTTCGGCGCGAACGTCGCCATCACCAATCTCGGCGACCCGGTCAGCAGTTGGACGCTGACCTGGTCCTACAGCGCCGGACAGACCGTCACGCAGGCCTGGAACACGACACTGACCCAGAGCGGCGCCGCGGTCACCGCCAGGAACGTCAGCTACAACGGCGCCATCGCGACCAACGGCAGCGTGTCGTTCGGCTTCAACGGCTCGTGGACGGGCAGCAACCCCGATCCGTCCAGTTTCGGGCTCAACGGCGTGACGTGCACCGGCGGAACGACGCCGACGACACCGGCCCCGACCACACCGGCCCCGACCACACCGCCGCCGAGCACGCCACCACCGACCACGCCACCACCGACCACACCGCCACCCACCGGTCCGGCCGACATCACGGTGAACAGCAACACCAGGTACCAGACCGTCGACGGGTTCGGAGCCGCCCAGTCCATCTGGGGTAGCGCCTGGTCGACCACCGACACCCAGACGCTGGTCGGGCTGGGCGCCAACCAGCTCGGCCTGTCCATCGTGCGTACCGGCCTGTCGCCGGAGTCCAGCGAATGGGCGACCCACGTCAACTCGTTGAAGACGGCGAAGGCGTACGGGTCGAACGTGAAGATCCTCGCCTCGCCGTGGACCGCGCCCGCCGCGTGGAAGACCAACAACAGCAGGGTCAACGGCGGCAAGCTGAAGACCGACTACTACGACGACTACGCGAACCATCTGAACAGCTATGTGCAGTACATGCGGGGTCAGGATGTGACCATCGACGTCACGTCCGTGCAGAACGAGCCGGACTGGCACCCCGACTACGACTCGATGGACTGGAGCGGCACCGAGCTGCGCACGTTCGTCCGCGATCAGGGTTCGAAGGTGCAGAACAGCAAGCTGATGGTCGCCGAGGCGGTCAACATGAACTACGGCTACACCGACCCCACCCTGAACGACGCGACCGCTCGGAACAACATCGGTTACATCGGCGGGCACCTGTACGGCACCGAGTCCGCAGGACGGCTGGCGCCGTACAACCTGGCCGCCCAGTACAACAAGCCGGTGTGGATGACCGAGTGGAACCTGCACGCGGCGGACGGCGGCGGCTCGAACATCTGGGGCAACCCCAGCAACCTGGCGGTCTGGAACGAGACGCTCGACGACATCATGCGGACGGTGCACCGGTCGATGGAGGCCAACTGGAGCGCCTACATCTGGTGGTACGGCAAGCGGTACTACTCCTTCATCGGTGACGGCGAGGCGGCCTACGGCACCACGGCCGGCGCCCCGCTCAAGCGCGGGTACGCGTTCTCCCAGTACGCCAAGTACGTCCGACCGGGCTACCAGCGGGTGGCCCTGACCAAGAGCTCCAAGGCGTCCCCGCTGGAGGTGACGGCCTACCAGGGGGACGGCAAGATCACGCTGGTCATCCTCAACCGGTCGAACAGCGCGGTCAACAACGCCGTGATCCAGGCCCCGCAGAACGTCAGCAAGGCGGAGTACTACCTGACCTCGCAGAACGCCAACGCGGCGAGCCAGCCGACAAGCGTGAACGGAGGCCAGGCCACCATCAACGTCGGCGCGCGGAGCATCTCGACCCTCGTGTTCACGCTCTGACCGCCGGGAGGCGGCGAGCGTGAGCCAGATCCCTCCGGTCGGGGAACGCCTTCCCCGGCCGGAGGGAAGCCCGGCGGCGGGGACGCCGCGAGGATCGCAGGCATGACGACGACGGCACCCCGCACCCGTGGCAGCGGCCACGGCCTGACGTACGCCGTGCTCGGCTGGGCCGTGGCCTACGGCGGCCTACGCCTGGTGTGGACGGTCGGTCCGGCGCCGCGTTTCCCACCGTTCGGGTCCGACCTGCTCGGCTTCACGGGCTGGCGATCGGTGGCGTTGTGCCTGGCCGCGGGCGCGGTGGCGGTCGCCCTGGACCGTACGGCGACCTGGCGGCCGGCGCTCGCGGGACTGGCCTGGATCGTCGCCGGCGCGCTTCTCGCGGCGGCGGCGATCCTGCTGCCGGAACTGGTGAGCATCCTGCTGGTCGCGCCCGGCCCCTCGTTCGACCCGCTGGCGTTCGCCAGCCGGCTCGGCTGCGCCACCGGAGCGGCGCTCCTCGGCCTGTCCGTCTTCGACTATCAGCGCCGCACCCGGGGCGACTGTGCCGAGTGCTGCCGCACCGTCCGACCCGGCCACCGACGCTCGACGCCCGCGCCGTGGGCGCGCTGGGCGGCGTACGTGACGGTGGCCGGGCTCGTCACCCGTTTCGCGGCGCAGGCCGTGGTGGGCTTCGACGACCTCACGCAGAACGCCGCCGTGATCGGGCTGGAGATCGGACTGGTGCTAGCCGGGGTGCTGTTGCCGCTGGCCCTGGTACGGCCCTGGGGCGAGGTGTGGCCGCGCTGGGTGCCCCTACTCGCCGGTCGTGGGATTCCGCGCCGGCTGTTGCTGGTGCCGGGCTTCGGGCTCGGGGCGGCCATCGTCGCCTACTTCGGCATGGGGATGGCGCAGGTGGCGTCGGGGTCACCAGGCGAATTCTCCGACGCGTTCCTCTGGGTGGCCATGTCGGCGTACTGCCTCCTGGGGCTCGGCCTCCTCGCCGCGTCCAGCGACTACCACCTCCGTACCCGCACCGCGTGCCGGGCCTGCGGGCGCTGACCGCCCGCAGGCCCCGCTCAGCTCAGCTCCGGTCGCGGTCGTCAGGCCGACCGGACGCCGGCCGGGAGAGGGGATTCTCCCGGGCCAACGTCACCCGCTGGCCCCGTACCGGAGAGCGCGGCGCGGGCGGCACCGGCCGCCGCGACGCCTCGCCGGTCTCGGCCAGGAGGTACTCGGTCTCCTGCACCAGGTAGTGCGGTCGACGTTTGGTCTCGTAGTAGATCCGGCCGATGTACTCGCCGATCACGCCGAGGATCGTCATCTGGATGCCGCCGAGCCCGATCACGCTGACGATGATCGTCGTGTACCCGGGGACGTCGATGCCCTTCTCGACGGCGTCGGCGACCACCCACGCCATGTAGGCCAGCGCGATGAGGGTGAGGAACAGGCCGCCGTAGATGGCCAGGCGCAGGGGCCGGTTGTTGAACGACAACAGGCCGTCGAACGCGTAGTTGAAGAGCTTGCTGAGCGTCCACCTGCTCCGCCCGGCCTGCCGGGTCTCGTTGGGGTGGGCGACGACGGCGGTACGGAAGCCGATCCAGGAGAACAGGCCCTTGGAGAAGCGGTTGTACTCGGGCATCGCCAGTATCGCGTCCACCGCGAGCCGGGACAGCAGGCGGAAGTCGCCCGCGCCGTCCTGGAGGCGCACGTCGATCCACCAGTTGATCACCCGGTAGAAGGACCGGGAGGCGACCATGCGCACGAACCGGTCGCCGCGCCGGTCCCGCCGGGCGATCACCTGGTCGAAGCCCTGCTGGTACAGCGTCACCATCTCGGGCAGCAGCCGGGGCGGGTGCTGCAGGTCGGCGTCCATGATGACGACCGCGTCACCGGTGGCGCGCTGCAACCCGGCGAGCATGGCCGCCTCCTTGCCGAAGTTGCGGCTCAGCGACGTGTAGCAGACGGTCGGATCGGCGGCGGCGAGCCGGCGCAACGCCTCGAGAGTGCCGTCCTCGCTGCCGTCGTCGACGTACACCACCTCGACCTCGACGTCGGGCAGCTCGGCGAGGGCCGCGCACACGGTCTCGTGCAGCCGCTCGACCGACGCCTCCTCGTTGAAGCAGGGCACCACGACGGACAGTCGCATGCTCGTCACCTCACCCCGCCCGTACCCGGACATCCGCCGTTCACGCGGTCAGAGGTGGTAGACCAGCGTGCCATCGAGATCCTCCCGGGTGATGCCCAACCCGTCGATGGGTCGGGTCGCGATGCTCTCCCACGGCGTTCCCACGGCACGGCTCGGCACGACGACCACCGACCGCACGCCGATCCCCCGTAGGTGCGCGACGCTGACCGGATCGGGGAACGACGCCACCGCCGTCCGGGTCTGCGCCTGGCTGACCGGCTCGAAGCCGGCCAGACCGTTCGTCACGCGGGGGAACCCGTCGGTCGTCCACAACATGTACGTCAGGTCGCCCACTCCCCCGGCCGGCAGCACGAGGATCGGGTCCTGCACCGTCCGCATCGCGGCCGGCGGCGGTGGCACGGTCAGGTGGGGCGTGGAGTTGACGCCCTCCAGGGTGACCACCGTCAGGGGAATCAGCAGGACCAGCGGCGTGAGGGTCCGCGCCCACTGGCGGGGCGTGGACTGCCGCAGCGACTCGGCCAGAGCGGTCACCGCGCCGGCGGCCAACACCGCGAGCAGCAGGCTCGTCCAGTGCATCATCCGGCCGGGCGTCCGCAACGCGTCCCAGCCCGGCAGGAGCGTGGACAGGGTCAGGTAGCCCGGGTCCCCGTCACCGCCGAGGGTGGCGCCCAGCCCCAACAGCACGGTGCCGACCACGCCGAGCCCCAGCGCGACCCGGTGCCGCAGCGGGTACGCCGAGAGGAACAGACCCGCCGCGGCCAGCCCGATCACCATCATGCCCGGCAGCAGCGCCATCTCCGGGGGCCAGGAGAGCTGCTCGCGCGCGCCGGCGTGCCGCTCACCCCACAGCCACGAGTCGGCGGGCGCGGTGACGAACCCGATCAGCGGGGGCGAGAACATCTTCGTCCAGTCCAGCGTCCGCTCGGCCTGCGGGTTGAGGTCGACGACGCGCAGGTAGACCATGCCCAGCAGCAACGTCACCAGGCCGAACACCCCGCCGCCGACGAGATCGGCGATCAGCAGGCGCCGGCCGAACGGAGGCCGTTCCCGCTTGCGCCACCAGGACCAGCCGTAGAAGCCGGCCGCCACCAGGACCGTGGCCAGCAGGAAGTAGACAAGCGGCAGGCCGATGCCGAACCCGAGGCTGACCTGCCAGGCGGCCACGAGCCACCCGGCCACCGCCCAGCCCGGCTTGCGCAGCTCGGGCCGGTACCCGTGGCGCAGCGACCAGCCGTGGCCACGGGCCAACATGGCCAGCGACAGCGCGATCGCCCCGCTGGAGAGGATGTTCAGGTGCCCCGAGTGCGCCAGCCGCCAGGGCGCGTACGCCCACGCGACCCCGGCGACCGCGCCGCCCCACCGGTTCGCGCCGAGCTGCCGTGCCAGGGCGTACGCCCCGAACGACGCCAGCGCGTGCAGCAGCACGTACAGCAGGTTGTAGTGGATCACGGCGGCCGTGAAGCCGGAGCCCAGCATCCCCATCGGGGCGTACCCGAGCAGGGTGTCGCTGTAGGCGTACGTGTACGTCTCGGGGTAGAACGTGTTCGAGTTCCAGAGGTCGCCCGGGCTGTTCAGCAGGGCGTGCCCCGACCAGGCGACCTGCCACGCCTGCAACAGCGGATCACCCAGGTCACCGGGGATCGTGGTCGCCGGGTGGCGCAGGGTCGGCCAGGTCAGCACCACCGCCAGTAGCAGGCTCGCCGCCACCGCCACGGTCCATTCGGAACGCGCCCAGTTCCAACGACCCCAGTCGGCCGGCGGCCGATCCTCGGGGATCTCGTCGGGGATCACGTCTTCCGAAGTTGGTGGTGGGGTGGCGGACCGGATAATCATGAAATTGATGCTCTCCAATAGTGCCGGGCTTGTCCATCTGCTGTCCGAAGCGTGGCGTGTTCTCGCGCACGACGCAACGGCCGCGTACCAGTAGACGCTGCGGGGAGCGGAGACGGTGGCGCGGACGACGAGCGTCCACGCCACCGCGCCGACTCGATCGACCGATGGTCAGCCGATCTTGATTAACTGCCACTGCTGGTTGTTGCCGCCGTGGTCCGCGTACTGCACGACGTTGCCGCCGTCGGCGGTGGACGCGCCCTGCACCTCGACGGCCTTGCCGCTGTTGCGGTTGATGAGGCGCACGTAGCCCCCGGAATCCGCCAGCCGGAACTGCTGGTTGGTGCCGTTGCCGTCGGTCCACTGCACCACCGCCGCGGAGTCGGCGGTCGAGCGGTTGTAGACGTCCAGCACCTTGCCGGAGTTGCGGGACTTCAGTCGGTAGTAGCCGCTGCCCGAGTCGACGAACTGCCACTGCTGCCACGCGCCGTCGTTGCGGGTCCACTGGTCGATCCGGGCGCCGTCGGTCGTCGCCCGCTCGTACACGTCCAGGGCCTTGCCGCTGTTGCGGTTGATCAGGACGTACCAGGCGGTGGTGTCCACCGGCGAGCCCGGCGGCGGCGTGGTCGGGGTGCCGCTGCCCGCGCTGAGGGCGTTGAGGACGGAGGTGTACGCCGCCTTCTTGTTGCCCGACCGGTCGAACAGCAGCGCGTTGTCCCCGCCGCGCCAGGAGTCGCTGTCCCGTACGCCCCAGGTGGTGATGCCGGTGCAGCGCGCGACGGCGAGGCAGGCGCGGGTCACCGAGGCGTAGATGTTGGCCTGGTTGGAGCCGGTCATCACGTCGAGCTCGGTGATCTGGACGTCGACGCCGAGGTCGGCGAAGCGTTGCAGGTTGGCCTGGTAGTCGCTCGCCAGCGTGGTGCCCAGGTGGGACTGGAAGCCGACGCAGTCGATCGGTACGCCGCGGGACTTGAAGTCGCGCACCATGTTGTAGATGCCGGTTGACTTCGCGTTGATGCCGTCGGTGTTGTAGTCGTTGTAGCAGAGCTTGGCGCCCGGGTCGGCGGCGCGGGCGGCACGGAACGCCACTTCGATCCAGTCGTTGCCGGTGCGCTGCAGGTTCGAGTCACGCCGCCCGCCGGAGCCGCCGTCGGCGAACGCCTCGTTCACCACATCCCAGGCGTAGATCTTGCCCCGGAAGTGGGTCGCGACCTGGGTGACGTGGTTGATCGCGGCGTTACGCAGCGCGGTGCCGGACATGCCCTGCGCCCAACCCGGCTGCTGGGCGTGCCACAGCAGCGCGTGTCCGCGCACGCTCATGCCGTTGGCCTGGGCGTGGCTGACGAGGCGGTCACCACCCGTGTAGCTGAACCGACCCTGCTGGGGCTCGGTGGCGTCCCACTTCATCTCGTTCTCGGGGGTGACGCTGTTGAACTCGCCGTTCAGGATGCTGACGTACTGGCTGTCGGAGAGCTTGCCCGTCACGACGGCGGCGCCGAAGTAGCGGCCCTTCTCGGCCGCCGACGCCTTCAACGTCGTTCCGGCGCTGGCCATGGGTGCCAGCGCGACCGTCATACCCGCGGTCAGCGTGACCGCGAGGGTCGCCGTCGCCAGCAGAGCTTTTCTTGGTCTCATGTCGATCCTTCTCAGTGGGTGCATCGGCGGTGGTGATGTGCCACTTCGCTCAGGACGACCTGTTCCCGGCGGCGCGCGCCGGCTGGGCCAAGGAATCCGGGACGGTCATCCTGGGCCACCTCGCACCGGCACACGCGGAACCGGCCGGCGTTCGCCGGGAACCGCACGAGTCCTGAGGCGGCGTCCGTTGCCCGTAGGGACGCCGCGCGTCGAGGCGCGACCACGGGACTCGCCCGGTGAGCCACCGACGCCGCCGACCTCTGCATCGAGAGTGAGCGATAACATGCTGTTCGTCAAGACGTAACGAGCCGGACATACGCGGCCCCGACCGACATCGGCTCACGCCGATGCTGCTACGAGGCCACAGCGGCCGGACCGTGCGGCGGTATCGATGAAAGCGATCCTTGTTATCGCTCACAGGGCCAGCCCGCCCCGCCCTTTCACCGCGCGAGACGTCGATCGGCCGGCGACAGGTGTAGCCCGAGTTCCCGAGGGGCAACAGTCCGCGCATGGGTGGGACGCCTCGGGTCGACGAGCGACCGCTCGGGCGGTGGCGTCGACGTTCCGGCGCCGATCCGACCCGGCGGTCGGCGGCACCCACGTGACGCCGCCGAAGCACTGCCCGCCGCCGGTGGCCCTCGGTGCGATGGCACTCGGCGCGGCCGCGCTCGCGGCCGCACTGGGCGCCGAGCCCGCCTCCGCCGAGCCGACCCCGATCCCAACGCCGACGACCACCGGACCGGTGGAGGCCGCCACCGATGCGGGCATCGTCGGATCGCTGGCGCGGGACCTGCTCGACACTCCGCCGCAGATCGATTTGCCCCTGCCGACGGCCCTCCCCCTGCCCCTGCCGACGGCGCTCCCCCTGCCGACCGCCATCCCCCTGCCGACCGCCATCCCCCTGCCGACCGCCATTCCCCTGCCTCTGCCAGAGGTCACCGCGCCACCGACGTCGACGGGCGAGCCCGCAACTCCCACGCCCACCCGAGCATCCAGCACCCGACGATCATCCCCGCCACCCGACGCGCGCACGCCGGTCACCTCGTCGACCACGCGCGCCACCCCGCCGTCGTCGGAACCGTTGACGGTGCGGGCATCCCGCGCCGACGTCACCGACCGTCGCATGCCGGTGCGCAGGCCGGCAATGGCCGAACCGTCACCACCACCGCCGATCCCGACCCCCCTTCCGCTACCGGCGCAACCCGCGCTGGCACTGGCATTCGTGTCCGCGCCCAGCAGCACCGGTGCCGGGGGCGCCGACCTGACGGCGTTGGCGACCGACGCGCCGCCGTCCGTCGGGCCCCTGCGACGAGGGGGTGCCGTCGGTCCCTTCGACAGTCGGGCCACCAGTCGACCCGTCCAGCGGGGTCCCCCGCCGCCCCGGCAGCTCCTGATCACCCATCCACGTCCACGACGTTGATCAGGAGAGATCATGGAGCTAGCCATCATCTGGGTACCCGCCGACATGGAGCCGTCGGAACACGCCATCGCGACGTGTCTGAACCACCTGCGCCAACATGACTACCGGCTGAACGGGATCATCCGCGCACCGTGGGAGACCGTCGAGCAGAAGATGGTCGACGGCGAGGTGGACGTGGTCGTCATCGCCGACCTCGCCCACCTCCCGCCGGACCGGTCACCCCGGATCGAGGTGGCCACGCCGCTGCCCCGTGGCGACGAGGACCGTCCGACCCCCGGCACGCCGTCCGGCTGACGCCACGAAGCGCCCCGTCCACAGCGGACGGGGCGCTTCGTCGTGCGGTCGACCGCCGGGCCGCGCTGGGGCTGCGACCACGTCCGGCCGGTGCCGTCGCGCCGGCCGGTCAGTCAAGGTTCGGCGCGGGCTCCGAGACGTGGGCGGTGACGATCCGCCAACCGACGGGCAGGCGTACCCAGGTCTGGGTCTGCCGTCCCGTGGCGGAGCTGTCGCCGTACCCGAATCGGGTCGTCACGACCGCGAGGTCCGCGCCGAACGTGCTGATCCTCGTCTCGACCAGCCGTCGTCCGGCCGGCAGCGGTGGCTGCGCGGCCCGCCACTTGCGCTGCTCCTCCAGCCCGTACTGATGGTCGGCGAGGCCGAACCGCACCGTCCGGTCGGAGTCCCAGAAGTACCCGCAGATCGCCTCGGCGTCACCGTCGATGAGCGCCCGTTCGTATCCGGCGAAGGCCGCCGCCACCTCGGCGACCACGTCCGCGCGATCGATCTCCATCCGGTCCCTCCTCTCCGTCCGGTCGGGTCGGCCCGGCGGCTCAGCCACGCGCCGCCGCGGTCTGCTGCTCGTCGGCCGCCCGGTCGGCGGCCGGCACCGACGCCTCGTCCAACTCGGCCTCCTCCGGGTCCGGTTCGCGTGGCGTGGGACGACCGAGCGCGAAGACCCCGCAGATCACCGCGACGAAGAGGTAGCCGAGCGCCACCTGGCCGTTGGCGTTCCACTCGACCCGCTCGCCGTGGATCAGCCCGACGAACGACAGCACCGCGCCCGAGCCGGCGAAGATCGCGGCGCGGACGAACCGCTTGTCGATGACGAAGACCACCACCGCGCCGAGCACCAGGCCGGCGAGGATGGCGCCCTGACCCAGCACCAGCAGCCCGTCGTACACGACACCGGCGCCGTTGAGCGCGTCGTCGCCCACCGCGGCGGCGCTGGTGCCGGCCGCCGCCAACGCGTTGTCGATCTGCCCGGTCGCCCAGGCCGCGATGTTCGGCACCAGCGCGGCGACCACGGCCGCGGCGTGCGCCCGGGGCGTCGCCTGGAACGCCTGCGCCCCGATCAGCAGGCCGATGTAGAGCAGGATCGGCACGATGGCCGCCGTCGGGAAGATCGCCGCGAGCAGTCCGAACATGCCGAGGAAGCAGAGCACGGCGATCACCACGCCGGTCGCCATCGAGTAACCGCTGCGGCCACCCGCGGCCTTCCAGCCCGGGTGGCCGACGTAGACGGCGGGCGGGAACGGCGAGCCGAGCGCCGCGCCGACCACCGCGCCCGCGCCGTCGGCGAGCAACACGCTGCGCAGGTTGTAGTTGTCCCCGGCGGTCGCCGCGCTCTCGACGTTCGTCATGCCCTCGGTGAAGTTGTAGACGCCGAGGGGGATGGCCGTCGCCAGCAGCGGCGCCATGTCGGACAGCCCGGTGAACAACAGGTCCAGCTTGAACGAGGGTACGGCGACCGCGATGTCCCGGGCGGCTGCTGTCACGTCCGGCACCGACATCGCTCCGCCAGCCCAGCCGATCGCGGTGCCCACCAGCAGGGCCGCGAGCCCGATCGGGAAGTTGAACGGCAGCTTCACGTCGGTGAGCAGGCCGATCAGCAGCAGCGCGAAGACCGGCAGGGCGACCCAGGCCATCCGCCACATCTGGCCGGCCGGGTTCATCGAGATGAAGGTGATCGAGATCCCGGCGAGCGTGCCGAGCAGCGCCGCCCGGGGCGCGTACCGGCGGATGTAGGGCCCGACGAACGCGCCGATCAGCACGATCACGCCGATGATGAAGGCCCAGGCCAGCCCGGCCTCCCATGCTCGCAGCGGGTCCTGGGTACGCAGGTAGATCGGGAGCATGATGACGAAGATGACGATGAACATGTGCGGCACGCTCGGCCCGTACGGCAGGGCCGTCACGTCGGTGCGGTTCTCCCGACGGGCCAGGCGGCGGGCCAGGTAGGTGTAGTAGATGTTGCCGGCGACCAGGGCGATGCCGAGCGCCGGCAGGATGGTGCCGAACACCTCCCCCTCGGGCAGCTTCACCACCCCGATGCAGAGCCCGGTCAGCGTGAGCACGTTGACTAGGACGTTGACGCCGAAACCGAAGAACGCGTTGGTGTCACCGCGCACCCAGAACGCGAGCGGGACGACGGTGGGCTTCGAGGAGACCATGGCTGCTCCCGGTCAGGAGGAGGGTTGCAACGCGGACGTGGTGGGCAGCACGGCGCGGACCTGCGTCGAGTCGGCGACCCATCCGAAGATCCCGCCCTGGGCGGCGATCATGTCGAGCCCGACCCGGTGGAACTCGGGAAAGTAGGACCCGACGCAGTCGGCGAGTACGAGGCACTCGTACCCCCGGTCGTTGGCCTCGCGGACGGTGGTGTGCACGCACACCTCGGTGGTGACCCCGGCGACCAGGAGGCTGCGGATGCCTCGCTCGGCGAGCAGGACGTCCAGGTCGGTGGCGTGGAACGCGCCCTTGCCGGGCTTGTCGATGACCGGTTCGCCCGGCAGTGGCGCGAGTTCGTCGATGATGTCGTGGCCGTACTCGCCACGGACCAGGATCCGGCCCGTGGGCCCGGGATCGCCGATCCGCTTGCTCGGGGCGCCCCGGTTGAGTTTGGCGGGTGGGCAGTCGGACAGGTCGGGCAGGTGCCCCTCGCGGGTGTGCACGACGGCCAGGCCGACGGCGCGGGCGTCGGCCAGCAGGGCCGCGAGCGGCGCGATGGTACGGCGGAGCTGGCTCACGTCGTTGCCGAGGCTCTCACCGAATCCGCCGGGCTCCAGGAAATCCCGCTGCATGTCGATGACGAGCAGCGCGGTGGTCGAGATGTCGAAGGAGTAGGGGCCGGGTCGCGCGGTGGCGATGGTCGGCATGGCTCACCTCATTTCGCCGTGGCGGCGATGACGTCGTCGGATGTGGCGACGCAGCCGAAGACGCCGCCCTGCATGGTGACCATGTGCAGGGCGGCCTCGTGGTTGGCCTTGTCGGTGGCGCCGGTGCAGTCGGCCAGGATCAGGCACTCGTAACCCCGGTCGTTCGCCTCGCGCATCGTCGTGTGCACGCAGACGTCGGTGGTGATGCCGGTGAGGATCAGGTGGGTGATGCCCCGGGTCCGGAGCACGAGGTCGAGGTTCGTGGCGTAGAAGGCGCCCTTGCCGGGCTTGTCGATGATCACCTCGCCGGGCAGCGCGGCGACCTCGGGCACGATCTCCCACCCGGGCTCGCCCCGGACCAGGATCCGACCGGCCGGACCGGCCCCGCCGATCTCCGCGCCGATGCGGGCCGAACGCCAGCGCTTGTTCGCCGGCAGGTCGGACAGGTCGGGGTCGTGCCCCTCGCGGGTGTGCACGATCAGCATCCCGAGCGACCGGGCGTGCTCCAGCAGCCGGGCGGTGGCCGGCAGGCCGGCCCGGGTGAGGCCGATGTCGTAGCCCATGGCGTCGACGTAACCGCCCGGCCCGCAGAAATCGGTCTGCCAGTCGATGCAGAGCAGCGCGGTACGCGCGGTGTCGGCCACACCGTCGTACGGCCACGGGTAGGGGTTGGCCGGTACCGGCCCGATGCTTCCCATCCTCTCGCCTCCTGTCGTGATCACTGGTGCGGCCCGTTCACCGCCGGGTGGCGGCGGAGCGGCGGTAGGCCCGCCACCCCCCACTGGCGCTGATGTCCTCGGCCGGCGGGCTGACGGCGTACGCCTCGCAGAGGAAGCCGAGCACGTCCCGACCGTCGTGCAGCCGGATCCAACCGAGCGAGAGGGGCGCCGGCACGCCGCCCAGCAGCCCACCGAGCGCGGCGCTGGGCAGCCGCCACAGCTCGACCTCGATCGGGTGGCCGGCCGAGGTGTCCGGAGCGACCCGGACCAGTCCGGGCAGCCCTTCGCCGTCGGCGGTGTCCATCCGGTAGAGCCGGTAGAGCGGCGCGGTACGGGCGGCTCCCGCGAAAGCCCCGCCGTATCCGAGCAGTTCGCCGTTGCGGGACTCGCCGCTCAGGTGCCGGCCGACCACGGCGATCAGCACGTCCGTCGGCGGTGGAACCGGGGGTGCGACAGGCTCGGCGTCCGGGTTGGCCGCGCCGCCCGTGGTGAGGGTGGCGGCCAGCCGGGCCAGGGTGGTGTCGCTGAACGCCGGACCGAGCAGCGTGAGGCTCGCGGGCCGGCCGGTGGCGGTGAAGCCGTTGGGCACGGTCACCGCGGCCAGGTCGAGCAGGTTCGCGAACTGGGTGTAGCGGCCCAGCATGGCGTTACGCCCGATCGGGTCCTCGGCGATCTCGTCGAGCGTGAACGTGGTGCCGACGGTCGGCACGACGAGCACGTCGACGTCCTGCCAGAGCTTGTCGACCTGGGCGCGCAGCTCACGCAGGCGGTGTCGTCCCCGGAAGGCGTCGACCGCGTCGTAGCGCCGGCCGGTCTCCAGCACGGCCCGGGTGACCGCCAACACCGACTCCGGGCGCGACCGCAGGAAGTCGCCCAGGCCGACGAGCCGCTCGGCCACCCAGGGACCCTGGTAGAGCAGGTCACCCGCCGCGAAGAAGGCGCCGAGCGGCACCGACCGCAGCGATCCGACGAGGGTACGCAGCAGTTGCACTCCGGCGGCGAAGCGGGCTTCCTGCCCGGTGTCACCGAAGAACTCGAGGTCTTCTGCCCAGGGCACCCCGAGGCGTAGCGTGCCCGGCATGCGGGCGACCACCCGCTCCGCCGGTAACGGACGGCCCCACGGGTCGGCCGTGGTGACGCCACGGGCGGCGTGCAGCACGTCGACGGCGCCCGCCACGTCGGGCGCGAAGACCGACACGCAGTCGAGCGAGCGGCAGGCGGGCACCACGCCGGCCGTGCTGAGCAGACCACGGGTGGGCTTGAGGCCGACGATCCCGTTGAGTGCCGCCGGCACCCGGCCGGAGCCCGCGGTGTCGGTGCCAAGGGCGAAGCTGACCTGGCCGGCGGCCACCGCGACCGCGGAGCCGGAGCTGGAGCCGCCCGAGATGAGGCCGCCGCCGAAGACGCTCTCGCAACTGCCGTACGGCGAGCGGGCGCCGGTCAGGCCGGTGGCGAACTGGTCCAGATTGGTCTTGCCGACGAGCAGCGCGCCGGCGTCGAGCAGCCGGCGTACGACCGGCGCGTCCTCGGCGGCCTCGTATCCGAAGTCGGGGCAGCCGGCCGTGGTGACCATGCCGGCCACGTCGATGTTGTCCTTGACCGCGAACGGGATTCCGTACAGCGGGGACGTGGGATCACCGTGGCGGGTCAGCGATTCGGCACGGGCCCGTAGCTCGTCGGCCGGCACGGTGCTGATCCACACCGGCCCGTCGCCGCTTCCGGCGAGCCCGTCGAGGACGCGTTCGACCTGGTCCGTCGGGGTCAGGCGACCGTCGCGGTACGCCGTCCGCAGGTCCGAGATGGATCCGACTGGCTCTGGCATACAGTCGATTGTCGACCGTTCTGTTACAGCGGGCGGCGCGTTCTGTAACGGGGACATGACGGCGCGCGCGGGGCGGGCGCGCAGGCCGCCGCTCAGTCCAGGTAGGAGCGCGCGCCGTGACCGGAGAGCACGGCGAGGACCTTTTCGGGGTCTCCCCCGGCGACCGCCTCGAACAACCGCTCGTGCCGGTGGACCCCGTCCAGGGGCTGCGCCACCTCCGCCTCACGCCGCAGGTTGATCGCCATGTAGAGCTGCAACTTCACCAGAATCGAGCCGTACACGGCGGACAGTTGGCGATTGCCGGCGAGCGTGACGAGCGCGACGTGGAACGCCCGGTGCGACTCGGCGACCGCCATCCGGTCGGCGGCCCGGGTCGCCTCCCGCATCGCGTCGAGCGTCGCCCGCAACCCCGCCAGGTCGCTCTCGCGGCCGACCGGGATCCCCGCCCGCACCGCGAATCGTTCGAGGACGTCCCGCAGCTCGTACAGCTCCCGCACGTCACGGTCGGAGAGGGTGGCCACCCGTACGCCGCGCCGGGGCACGTGCTCGACCAGCCCCTGCTGGGCCAGCAACCGCAGCGCCTCCCGCAGCGGCGCACGGCTGATCCCGAGGCGACGGGTGAGCTGCTCCTCGACGAGGCGTTCCCCCGGATCGCTCCTGCCGCTGAGGATCTCCCGGGTCAACCGGGCGACGGCGAGGTCCACCAGACTGACGCTCTCCAGCTCGCCGTCCGTCGTCGGTGCGGCCATGTCGTTCACTCCGCCGAGTCTGCCACCTGTCGCCGTGGGGGCGGCGTCGGCGCGTCCCCACGGCCCGGCGACCCGTGCGGGCTGCCCACGACAGTGCCGCCCGCCGCGGGTGTGCGGCGGGCGGCACGGTTGACGCGTGAGATCAGGAGATGACCACGTCGCGGTAGTAGTGGCGCAGGATCGTCTGGTAGCTGCTGCCCGAGTTGGCGAGATCACGCGAGCCGTACTGGGACATCCAGTCCCCGTCCACCCAGGCACCGCACGCCGTGGTGGTCGCGCAGTAGTGCGCCTGCATGATGTTGCCGCTGCGGGTCATCCGGGTCGACCAGGTCCGGTCCACCGCCGCCGACGTCGAGGTCTGCGCCGACGACGGCCGGTAGACCTGATCGCCCGTGTCGTCCCGGACGTCGTAGCACTGGCCGCCGGACGTCTTGCGGGTCGAGTGCAGCGCCCAGTACCAGCCGTAGCTCTTCACGGCCATCGCGCCGCTGTCCAGCGAGGCAGCCGGCCAGCTCGTGATCCACTCGTTCGGGAGGACGTTCTTGACGTACGTCTTGAAGTCGACCCGGTCGACGCGCCCGAGACTGACCCGGTAGACGAGGATGGTGCTCGGCAGCTTGCTGTTGGTGCCGTCGGTGCTACAGCCCGTCGGCCCGCTCAGCAGTTCGTGCGAGGCATTGTTGTTCTTCAAGGTGGCGTTGAGGTTGCCAGTCGCCCCGGCCGCGAAGTCCTGCGTCGTACCGGCGAAGTTGCTGTTGAAGTAGACCCGGACGGTCTTGCCGGTCCGGTTCCACACCGACGCCGCGTTGTTCTTCACGCACAAGCCCTTGCCGGCGCCCGCGCCCTTGAAGTCGTAGCACGTCGGTTGGGTCGTGCCGTAGTCGTCCAACGAGTCGGTGAAGTCCGAGACCGACCCGGCCTGGTTGCTGTTGTAGTAGTAGCAGAACTCGCCGCTGTCGCAGGTCCCGTCCCGTTCGGCTGCCGCTGCCGGCGAGGCGACGCTCAGGATGGAGGCAGACATGGCGAGGACGGCGCCGACTGCGGCGAGGCCCTTGCGGATTCTCATGAAGTCCTACTTCTCGTCGTAGCCCTGGGAGTTCCAGAACGCGGTCGGGTCGGCGTTGTCCAGGGTGGGGTCGCCGACGCTGACGGCCGCGTGGGTCTGCCGACCGGCCCGCACCTCGACGTGGGTGTGCGCGCCCGAGCTGGAGGACACTCCGTGCCACGACTCGTCGGCGATGATCTGGCCCTTGCTGATGGCGTCGCCCACGCTCACCCCGGACCTCGGCGCGGTGTGCAGGTAGATCACGGTCTTGTTGGACGAGGAGTTGTAGACCGAGATCGTGGACAGGCCGCCGCTGCCGGTGCTGCCCTGCGCGACGTAGGTGACCGTCCCGGAGACCAGGGCGCGCACGTCGGATCCGACACTGCGGGCGATGTCGATGCCCTCGTGCCGCCCGGGCGTGGTGGTGTAACCGTCGAAGCCGCACGTGACACTGCCGCCGCTGGCCTGGTACAGGGCGTACGACAGGTTCGTGCGCGTCGACGGCGAGAACTGGTGCGAGGCGTTGTTGTTCTTCAGCGTGGCGTTGAGGTTGGTCTTCGCACCGGCCGCGAAGTCCTGGTAGGAACCGGCGTAGCCGCTGTTGTAGTAGACGCGGACGGTCTTGGTGCTGCGGTTCCAGACCGAGGCGGCCTCGTTCTTGATGCACAGGCCCTTGCCGGCGCCGGCGCCCTTGAAGTCGTAGCACGAGGGCTGCTCGGTGCCGTAGTCGTCGATCGAGCCGGTGAAGTCCGAGATCGATCCCGCGTTGTCGCTGTTGTAGTAGTAGCAGAACTCGCCGCTGTCGCAGACCCCGTCCCGGGCCGCCGCCGACGCGGGCGATGCGACGCTGAGGATCGAGGTGGTCGCGGCCAGCGCGACGCCGACGGCGGCCAGGCTCTTACGGATGTTCATGGTGTCCTTTCCGGAAAGGGTGAGGGGGTGTGCGGGTCACTGCCCGCGCTGGTACTGCTCCCAGGTCTGGATCGGGATCTGAGGGCCGTCGTCCGGGCCACGGTTGGCCAGACCGTTCATGCCGAGGTGGTAGTCACCGGTCTGGTGCTGCGCCTGACTGGACAGGTCGGTGTCGCTGATCGCCGCGGCGTGGATGTGCCACGGCCAGTCGCCCTGACTCGGGTCACGGACCCAGGCGGCGAAGCCGACCCGTCGCAGCGCCCGTACGACGGCGGTGCGCCGGGTCGCGGTCATGCCGGTGACCGCGATGTCCACCACACCCCCGCCGTCATGCGTACCGGCCGAGGTCGGGTCACCCCCGGGGTTGTACGAGCCCTGCTCGAGCACCAGGGTCTGGCCCAGCAGACGCTGCGCCTCGGCCAGCATCGCCTGGGTCCGGGCGTTGACGACGTACCCGTCGCGCGGAACCTTCGCGCCCGGTCCGATCGTGTTGGCGACCGTGTAGCGGTTCTGCCCGAGTTTCGTCAGCGACGTCACCCCGGGCAGGCCGTTCGCGGCCAGTCCGGTGTAGCCGAGTGAGCGTTGGTACGCCGCGTACGCCGAGACGGTCACCGTGCCGAAGTAGCCGTCGACCCACTGCGCGCTCAGCAGGCCCTGCGCCTGCAACGCCTGTTCCACGGCGAGCACGGAGTTCTTCGCACCCGGGGTCAGTGTGTTGTCGGCCCGGCGGGGGTCGATCTGGGCGGCCAGGACGGTGGCCTCCATGTCCACGATCGGCCGCGCGGCCGCGGTGGCGGTCCGCTGCGTTGTGGCGCCGGATGCCGCCGCGTGGGCCGGGACGCCGACCGCCACGCAGAGCGCGGCGAGTCCGACGGATAACCAGGGTCGGCGCAAGGTGGCTCCTCCTCGTAGCTGGTGAGTCGTTCTCGGTACGACATCACCCTGCGAGAAGGGCCCTGCTGTTCGGTACCCCCGGCGGCCTGTCAGATCCGTCAGACCGTCACTGACCTCGATGAATGCGGTGTTGTCAGCTTGGCTCGAAACCCGTGTCTGACATCGCGGCCGGACCTCAGGCGGTCACGGTGACCATGAAGTACACCGGCCGTCGGGTGGGGAAGTACTCCCGGCCACCCTCGTCGACCATCTTCCAACTGACCCAGCACTTGCCAGGGCGGCTCGGCGCGGTGACCCGAACACGGATCATCACCTGTTCGCCGGGCGGCGTGTCGCCGATCGGCACCCGGTCCGGCGTCCGGCAGCCCTGACCGTCGACGGTAGGTTCCATCCGCGCCAGGTACCGGTTGTGCCAGGCGACCTGCCCCACGTTCGCGAGAGCCCACACCTTGTCGAACTGGGCGTTCACCTTCACCTGGGTGCCGTCGGGGATGGTGACGTCGGCGACGAACTTGCTCGAGTCGCCGGGGATCAGCGAGTCCGAGAACGCCGTCGCGGAGGGTGACGCGGACGGTGACGGTGACGCCGTCGATGCGCTCGAGCCACCCGAACCCGACCGCCCACGAACGGTCACGCCCAGGACGGCGGCCACCGCCACCACCAGCACCACCGCCGCGGCGTAGAGCCACCTCAGACGGCGCCGCCGCGTCGTCACGACGCGATCCTCGGCCCCCGGCTGCTCCACGACCTGCACCACGCCCTGTTCCTTCGGCGCGAACCCGGCGACGACCGGCGCGGGGTCACCGTCCCCGCTGGGCCGCGCGGCCGAACCCGGGCGCTGCGCCTCCTCCCATCGACGCCGCCACTGGGCCTCGTCCGCCTCGCAGGCTCGGACGAACTCCCGCGTGGTCTCCCACGAGGGGAACCGGGTGCCGCTGGCGGCCTCGTGCAGGGTCGTGTGCGAGATCCGTCCTGATCGCCCCGCCATCTTGCGGAACGAGGGGTCTCCCGCAGCGCTGCGCAATGTCCGTAACTCCTCGGCGAACCTCTGGGCAGGCCGTGCGTCCTGACTCGACTCCCCGGCACGCTGGTCCTTCATCAGTCCCCCATGTCAGACGACTTTGTCAGACGTTGTCAGAGCGTGTCAGAGGCTACCGAACGACCCGCGGCGAGCACCGATGTGGTGCATCCCTGCTTACCCCATCAGCCACCTCGGTTGCCGGCGTTCCTTCCGAAGACGTCGAAGGTGTACGTGCCGGTCACGCTGGTCTCCTCGGGTGGGTGAGTTCGCTACGACGTGCCTTCAGGAAGGCGCGCTCGGTCTCGTTGCCGGTCAGCGCGATGGCCTCGTCGTAGGCGGCGCGGGCCTGCGTGTCGCGCCCGAGCCGGGCCAGCAGCTCGGCCCGGGTGGCGGGCAGCCGGTGGTAGCCGGGAAGGTCGACCGTCTCCAGCGCGGCGAGAGCCGCCTCCGGGCCGTGCGCCTCGGCCACCGCGACCGCTCTGTTGAGCGCCACGACGGGGTTCGGCGTGAGCGCGAGGAGCTGGTCGTACAGCGCCAGGACCTGCCGCCAGTCGGTGGCCACGCCGTCGGTGTGAACCGCGTTGATCGCGGCCTGGATCTGGTACGGGCCGGGCCGGTTGCGTCGCAGACACCGTCGGACCAGATCGTGCCCCTCGGCGATGGGCGTGCCGTTCCACAGTGACCGGTCCTGGTCGGCCAGGAGCACCAGCTCACCGTTCGGGCCGAGCCGGGCCGGACGACGCGCCTCGATCAGCAGCAGCAGGGCGAGCAGGCCGAGGACCTCGGGCTCGTCGGGCATCAGCGCGGCCAGCTCGCGGGCGAGCCGGATCGCCTCGGCGCACAGGTCCGTCCTGATCAACGGTCCGGCGGTGGACGTGTAGCCCTCGTTGAACATCAGGTAGAGCACGGTGAGCACGGGCGGCAGCCGGTCCGGCAGCTCGTGGTCGGCGGGTACCCGGTAGGGAATGGCGGCTTCCCGGATCTTCTTCTTCGCGCGCACGATCCGCTGGGCGATGGTCGTCTCCCGGACCAGGTAGGCCCGGGCGATCTCGGGGACCTCGAGGCCACCGAGCAGGCGCAGCGTGAGGGCTGTGCGCGCCTGGAGGGCGAGCGCCGGGTGGCAGCAGGTGAAGATGAGTCGTAACTGGTCATCCCGCACGGGTCCCACCTCCTGGGGCGCGTCCTGGTGCTGGAGCAGGAGGGCCTGGGCGTGCCGGGCCTCCCGGGTCGACTCGCGGCGGAGCCGGTCGATCGCCCGGTTGCGGGCGGTCGTCACGATCCAGCCGCCCGGGTTGGGTGGCGGCGTCCGCCACTTCTCGAGCGCCGTGGCGAAGGCGTCCTGGACCGCCTCCTCGGCGAGGTTGATGTCGCCGAGGAGACGGGCCAGGGTGGCGACGCAGCGGCCGTACTCCGCGCGGTAGATGCTCGCCAGGTCCATGTCGGCCGGCCGGCTCCGGGTCAGGCCTGGGACAGGTCGTCGAAGGGGCGTACCTCGATCGGTCCGCACGCCGCCGCGCACTTCTCGGCCCAGGCGAGCGCCTGATCCAGGTCGGCGCACTTGAGGACCCAGAAGCCGGCGAGGTGCTCCTTCGTTTCGGCGAAGGGTCCGTCACTCATGGTGGTGGACCCGTTCTCGATCCGCACGACGGTGGCGCTCTCCGACGACACGAGCCCGCCGCCGAAGACCCAGACGCCCGCGGCCCGCATCTCGTCGTTGATGCGGCCGGTCTCGGCGAACACGACCTCGGTCTCCTCGTCGGACATGGCGGGCGCGCCCTCAACGCGGTGGACGGACAGCAGGTACTGCTTCATGACGATCCTCTCGACAACTCGACGGTCCGATGGTGACAGCTCAGGCGGCCAGGCGGCGTGCGAGCGCGGGGATGACGATCGCGGCGGCGACCAGGTGGGTGAGCATCAGCAGCGCCTTGGTGGCCGTGTCGGCGTCGGCGATGACGTCCGGCACCACCGACAGGACCGTCAGCGCCACCGTCGTACGGACGAACGCCCGCCGCGGTCGCCGGGCGAACCGGGACAGCAGCGCCGCGAGGACGACGCCGATCAGCGAGAAGACGGCGGTCAGGACGCCGAATCCCGCCACCGGTATCGGAGCGCCGCTCACGTCGAGGCCCACGCCCGCCGCGTGGCCGACGGCGGCGACGATCATGGTGGCCGCGCTCGCGGCGACCGTGGCGACGACACCGGTCCGGACCAGCGTGCCGAGGGTTGACGTGGCGCGGGTGGCGTGCGTGGTGGTGGTCATCGTGCCCTCCAGCGGGTGGGTGGCCCGGCTCGATGCCGGGCTCTCACCAGGGCTACGAACGGACCCGGCCCCGATCGACAGCCACGTCCAGAAACTTTCCGAGCCGGCACTCCCGCGGCCACCACCGACCGATTTAATAGAAACTTAAGGGTACGAAGGCAAAAAATTGTTATCCGAAGCCCGCTCGACGGCTACCAGGACAGTTAGTCGGCACCCTCCTTAATTCTTTTTCCGCAGATTGCCGCAAGCCTCCGACGTGCACATACTTCATCCGACAGAGCGTTATCTTCGACTCGAAGGAAATCACTGGTAATGCGGACTCCTCCCCCCGCGCACGTCGCACCGCCGGACCGGGCGCGCAAGCGCCGCCGCATCGCTCGCATCACGCTCGCCTCGGGGGTCGCCGCCGCCCTGGTGGGCAGTGGCATCTACATCGCCGGCGCCCAGGCCGAAGAGGTCGCGGTGCCGGGCCGGATCCAGGCGGAGGCCTTCGCGGCCCAGTCCGGCGCGCAGACCGAGAGCACCGGCGACGCCGACGGCGGCCGGAACGTCGGCTGGCTCGGCAACGGAGACTGGCTGCGGTACGAGGGCGTCTCGATCACCGGCGCCGACCTGAAGGCCCGGGTGGCGGCGAACAACACCGACGGAGGCGCCGTCGAGCTGCGCCTCGGTACGCAGACCGGCGCCCTGCTGGCCAGCTTCCCGATCGCACACACCGGCGGCTGGCAGAAGTGGACGACGGTGACCGCCACGGCGGCGAGCGTGCCGGCCGGCCCGCAGACCGTTTTCGCCGTCATGAAGAGCAGCTCCCGGTCGGACTTCGTCAACCTGAACTGGTTCACGTTCGGCTCCGCGACGGGCACGGCGCCGAGCGCGTCGCCCTCGCCGAGCGCCAGCCCGGCGACGCCGACCACCCCGGGCACCACCCCGACCACCCCGGGCGCCACGCCCACCACGCCGGGCACCGCGCCCGCGGCTGGCTGGGTGCCGGTCGACCAGGCCCGGTGGGACCGGGAACTGGCTGCCTTCAACGCGATCACGCCGAAGCCGGTGACGCCGGGCACGACCCGCGTTCCCGAGTTCCACACGGACTGCGAGCTGGCCAACTCGGCGCCGGACGACCCGATCGTCGTCCCCGGTCTGCCGGGCGCGTCGCACATGCACACCTTCTTCGGGCCGAAGGTCGACGCGTTCACCACGACCGACAAGCTGCTCTCCTCGACGACCACCTGCAACGCCCCCGGTGACCTGAGCGCCTACTGGACGCCGGAGCTGCGCAAGGACGGCAAGCCCGTACCGATGAAGAGTTTCCGGGTCTACTACGGCTCGCGGGTGAAGGACCCGTCCACCGTCAAGCCGTTCCCGCCGGGCCTGCGGATGGTCGAGGGTGACGCCAAGAAGCAGGTCGACACCCCGAAGAACGCCGGCAGCAACCAGTTCTGGTGCGCGGGCAGCGCCGAGACGGGCCGCAGCTCCGACGGCAACTGGCCGGTCTGCGCCTCCGGCGGCAACCTCATCTTCCAGCTCGTCTTCAAGGACTGCTGGGACGGCAAGAACATCGACTCGCCCGACCACAAGTCGCACATGGGCGACCCGGTCAACGGCGTCTGCACCGGCAAGTACCCGGTGGCGGTGCCGGACCTGTCGTTCATGGTGAACTACCAGTCGCTGGGCGGCGACGGCCTGAGCCTCTCCTCGGGCAAGCCGTCCTCCATGCACGGTGACTTCATGAATGCCTGGGACCCGGCCCACCTCGGTCCCCTGGTGAAGTCCTGCCTGAACCAGAAGGCCAAGTGCGGCACCGAGGTGACCTTCGCCGGCGGCTGACCCCACACGCAACCCGAGAGGCGGGGCCCCCCCCCCGCCGGGGGGGGGCCCCCCGGGGGGCGACCCCCCCCACCAAACCGGCACGA
>NZ_JBNCKS010000005.1:44688-171239 GCF_049841635.1 Micromonospora sp. DT44
CCGTCTCGTCCCTGTGGGGGCGGGTGGGTCCTGGGGGGGGGCGCCCCCCCCCCCCCCCCCCCGGGGGGCCCCCCCCCGGCGGGGGGGGGGCCCCGCCTCTCGTTGGCCGACACCCGACACCAAAGCGTGCAGTAGCTGACTGTGATCATGTCATCACGGAAAGCACACTCCTCCCCGACACGTCCCTGTCGAGTGGAGGAACCATGCGTCTCCGAACGTTCGTCACCGCCGCGCTGGCCGCCGTCCTGGCCGCCAGCGCGCTCGCACCACCGGCGCCGGCCGCCGCCGCCACCGCCGACCGCTGGGGCTTCGCGTACGTCAAGGACCCCACCGTGGCGGCCTGGACCGTGCTGGACACCAGCCGGCAGTGGGGTAGCTGGAAGGCAGCGTTCCCGGCCGCCTGGGCCGACGGCGTCAAGCTCGCGCCCGGCCGCTTCCAGGTGCGCTTCCCGCAGGTGGGCGCCGGCGCGCGGGGCGTGCCCCACGTGACGCCGGTGAACCGGACCGGGCACTACTGCGAGGTGGTCCGCTGGTTCCAGTCCGGCACCGACGAGATCGTCGACGTGCAGTGCCACCGTCCCGGCGGCACCCGCGAGGACACCCCGTTCACCGTGCTCTGGACGACCAGCTCGGGCGTCGTGGCGGCCGGCACCTCCCACGCGTACCTGCAGTGGGCCAGCGGGGCGGTGGCGCAGTGGTACAACTCGACGGGCGCGGTGAACACCGCCGGGCCGGTGGGCGTCGGGCAGTACCTGGTGCGACTCCCCGGTGTCGGACTGGCCGGCGTGCTCGCCGGCGACGTACAGGTCACCGCGGTACAGCCGAACGCCGGACCCCGCCGCTGCAAGGTCTACTCCTGGGGCGCGGTCGGGGCCGAGGTCCAGGTCTACGTCTTCTGCTACGACCAGGCCGGGGCCGCCGTCAACACCGACTTCGTCCTCTCGTACCACCGTCGCCGGCCGGTGATCGGGTCGCTGGGCCCGCCGTCGTACTTCGGTTACCTGGGTACCGCCGTCGGCGGGCCCACCAACGACAACTCGGTGCTCGGCGTCGGCGCCAACACCGTGGCGGCGCTGGTGCCCGCCGGCCGCTATCTGGCGACCTTCCCGCAGGTCGGCCTCAAGGAGACGCACGCCCAGGTGGTGGCGCAGGGTGCCGGCAGCAACTACTGCCACCTCACCCAGGCGTGGACGTACACCACGAACGCCGACGTCGACGTGATCTGCTTCGACAACACCGGCGCGGTCACCCCGCACCGCTTCCTGGCCACCTTCACCTCCCGAATCTGACCACCCGCGGCGAGTCCCGCCCACGGTCCGATCAGGTCGGACCGTGGGCGGGACCAGGTGCCGCGGTGGTCAGCCGAAGCAGTTGGGTACGGGTGGCGCGCTGGGCGTGCAGTTGGTGGGTCGGTTGCCGCTGATGGCCGACTTGTCGTCCACCGTGACCTGACCACCGTCGTTGAAGACCCCACCCGGCGCCACGACGGAGACGTTCTCCGTGACCTTGGTCTGGGTGAGGGTGAGGGTGGCGTTGTTGTAGATTCCGCCGCCGCGCGAGTTCGTGCCGAACGCCTTGTTCCGGCTGACGAGGGTGCGCCGTAGGACGACCACACCGCTGCCGTTGTAGACGCCGCCGCCGTTCTCGATGGTGCTTCTCGTGCTGGCGGCGTTCTCACTGATCTGGCTGTCCTCGGCCACGAACTGGCCGATCTGGTTGAAGACGCCGCCGCCGCGTTGGCCGGCGTCGTTACGAACAATCTTGCCGTGCTGGAGCTGGAAGGTCCCGTCGGTGAAGATGCCGCCGCCCTCGCTACCGGCCGTGTTCTCGGTGACCTCGATGTTCCTGGCCGTGGTGGTGGCGTTGATCCCGGTGCGGATGCCACCACCCCGGAAGCCGGCGCTGTTGTGGTGCACGCGGACCTCGTCGAGCACGGCGACGCTGGAGTTCGACAGGCCGCCGCCCGCGCCGCCGACCGGCAGGATGATGACGGTCCCGATCGTGCTGTTGTCGCTGAGCCTGGTGTTCCGCACCGTGAGGTTGCCGTTGTTGTAGACGCCACCGCCGTCGAACAACGCGCCGTTGTCGCTGATCCGGCTCTCGTCGTCGCCGTACCGTTCCCGGTCCTTGCCGTCCTTGCCGTCCTTGTCCTTGCCGCCGTGCTCGCTGCGGCCGAGGATCCTGGTGTCGCCGAAGTTGGCGATCCCTCCGCCGGGGCCGTTGGAGTGGTTGAAGACGACGTCGATGTTCTCCAGGGTGGCCCGACCGCCGACGTCGACGCGGATGCCGCCACCGCCACCACCGAGCCCGCTGGTGTCGTCGCCGCCCTTGACGGTGGCGTCGCGGAGCTTCAGGTCGCCGCCGGCCCCCACCTCGAGGATCCGGAACGGCGTGGCGGCGGCCGCCCGGACGATTGTGGAGCCGTTCCCGTCGATCGTGATCGACTGGGTGACGATGGGCAGGCCGACGGGGCCGAACGGCACGGGCGGCTGGGGCGCGGACGCGGTGAGCGTGTAGGTGCACCCCTTGGCGAGCCGGAGCTTCGCCCCGTGACCGGCGTTCGCGCGGACGATCGCCGCGATCAGCTCGTTGGCGCCGCACGGCACGTCCCAGGCGTCCCGGCCGCCACCGCTCCAGTCGTCGTCCCCGCGCTCCTTGCCGCCCCCGTGCTCCTGGTCGCGACCGCCCGGATCGTGCTTGCCGCTGTCGTCGTCCGCCGCCCGGCTGCTGCCGGCGAGGACCTGCTTCCCGAACAGTCCTCCGCCCGCTCCGAGCGCTCCGGTCAGGCCTCCCGGCACGCCGACGGCCGCCAGACCGGCGACCCCGGTCAGGCCGGCCACCCCGGCGACGAGCCAGCGAGCCCGGCGCCTCCTCGGCGGACGTGGCTGGTCTGCCGCCGCATCGCTGACGTTCGGGTGTCGATGGTTGGACATATCTGGCCCTTCTCCGTACACCGTGTCTCTGCACGCCACAGTCGGCGCAGACAGCAACAAATCGGTTGTCGCTCCCACGGGGAACGTAGCCGAGTCGAACTCACATCAACCGGACTTATGCGAAGAAGTCCTACGTTCGGCACGCGGCACGCATAACGCGCAGGACGCGCAGCGCGTGGCCCTGCCCGCCCGGATGACGGTTCGGCGTCGGAACCGAGCCTCCGACGTGCTGGTCGTCAGCCGGCGAGCAGGTGCTTCTGCACCTTGCCCATCGCATTGCGGGGCAGCGTGTCGAGAAACCTGATCTGGCGCGGCCGTTTGTGAACGGACAGCGTCCGCGCCACGAAGTCGACGAGCTCGGCCGCGCTCACCTGGTCCGCGACGACGAAGGCGGTGACCTCCTGGCCGAGGTCGTCGTTCGGCGTGCCGACGACCGCGGCCTCGCGAACACCCGGGTGGGCCAACAGCGCATCCTCGACCTCACCGGCGCCGATCCGGTAACCACCGCTCTTGATCAGGTCGGTCGACCGACGACCGACCAGTCGGTGCACACCATCGGGTGACACGCTCGCGATGTCCCCGGTGCGGAACCACCCGTCCCCGTCGAACAGCCGGGCGGTCACGTCGGGCTTACCCAGGTAACCGTCGAAGAGCATCGGTCCGCGAACCCACAGCTCCCCGATGGCCGTCCCGTCGGCGGGTACCGGCCGCCCGTCCTCGTCGAGCACCCGCGTCTCCGCGCCCGGCACCGGAGTGCCGACCATGCCGGGCCGACGGTGGGGGTCGTCGGCGCGATTGCTCAACGTGATCAACGTTTCGGTCATCCCGTAACGCTCGACCGGCTGGTGACCGGTGAGCTGGCGCATCCGCTCGAACGACGGCGCGGGCAGAGCAGCGCTGCCGGAGACCAGCAGCCGAGCCGAGCTGAGGCGCGCGGCGGCCGTCGGCTGGGCGCAGATCCGCGACCAGACCGTCGGTACCGCGAAGTAGAGGGTGCCGCCCGCCTCGGCGTACGCCTCGGGCGTCGGCCGTCCGGTGTGGTGCAGCCGGCAGCCCACCCGCAGCGCGCCGAGCACGCCGAGAACGAGACCGTGGACGTGGAACAGAGGCAGACCGTGCACCAGAAGGTCGTCCGGGGTCCAGGCCCAGGCGTCGGCGAGCGCGTCGATGCCGGCCTCGACGGCACGGTGCGACAGGACCGCCCCCTTGGGCGCTCCCGTGGTGCCGCTCGTGTACATGATCAGAGCAGTGCGTTCGGGGGCCGGCGCCGGGTGCCGGGTGTCCGAGGTACGGCCCAGGTCGACCCGACGGACACCGATCTGCGCGGGTTCGTCCCCGGTGCCGCCGAGCAGCAGCGTCGCGCCGGAATCGCGCAGGATGTGCGCCCTCTCCCGAGGCCCGGAGTCGGGTGGCACGGGTACGACGGCGGCTCCACCGAGCAGCGCACCGACCACCCCCACCACGGTCTCGGCGGTCGCGCTGGCGTGCACGGCGACGACCGGTTCGCCGCGCAGGTCGTCTGCCACCGCGGCGGCGCATTCCCGCAGGCGTTCGGCGGACATGGTCACCGGACCGAGGCGGATCAGGTCATCGACGGTCGGGCTGCAGCGGTCGAGACCGGCGAGCAGGCGCATGGGCCGAGGCTACGCCGAAGGTGACGCGTACCTGACCATCAGTATCGAAGCCGCTCGCGAAGCCAGCCGCGGTCGGGGTTCACCACGGCCTCAGCGTCGAACACGACCGTGGGCACCGTCTCGTTGCCGCCGGTGATCGCCCGAACGGCCGCGGCACCCTCCGGGTCGTGCCATATGTCAACCCAGTGCGCCCGCCGAGCGAGCCGGCCAAGCGAGAAGCGGAGCTGGAGGCAGTAGCGGCAGCCGGGGCGCCAGTACACGATCGGCAGCCCGTCCGCCGCGCTGGCCCGCTGCGCTTCGGCGGCTCCCATCGAGCGGGGGAAGGCCCGCGGCGACACCGCGAACGCCACCGCCAGGAAGATCAGAAACTCGACACCGCCGACCACCGGTAACCCGGCGGCCAGTTGCGAAGCCAGGACCACCACGCCGAAGGTCGCCGTCAACACCGTCAGGGCCCACCGCCGCACCACGCTGGGGACATTACCGTCGACGAGCGGCTGCGCCCACCCCGCCCCGGTGGAGACCGACCCGGCACCCAGCGTCCATCGCACCCGCCGGGGGCGCGTCCCACCGTCGACGGCTTCCATCGCCGGATGCAAATACGTAAGGGCATCGCTACTATGGGTCAGTCTCGAAGCAAGGGGGTAGTGCCCGCGTGCGAAGTCCCGTCAACGGAACCCCGCCGACGTCCGCGCCCGGTGGACCCTCGCCCGTCGTGGCCGAACGACTGCGCGGGCTCGTCCGGCATCTGGTGCTGTTGGCGGTGGCCGTCGGGGGTGGCTTCGTCCTGGCGCTCCTGTTCCAGGGGCCGGCCAGTGCCGACGGCACGCGCGACGGTTCCGGCGACGAGCTTCATCGGCAGCTCGGCGCTCTGGTGGAGCCGGTCCGGCGGGTCACCATCACCGAACGCTCCGACCACGAGCCCCGCAGCGGCGTACGCGCCGACGACCGCCGCCATGGCGGGCGCCACGCTCCGCTGACCGGCGCGATAGCCGGTGTCGTCGGCGCACGCGACGTGCCGTCCCCGACCGCATCCCGCCACCCGACGGAGGCCGCGCGGACCTCCGTGCCGCCGTCGCGGACGGCCACCTCCGTCCGGTCCGACGCCACGCGGCACGAACGGCTGCGCTCCCCGACCGCGGCCCGCGCGACTCATCGTCCCGCCCACCGCCCCCGCCCACCTCGGTCGGCGGCAGATCCCGCACGGCAGCCGGCGACAGCCGCGCCCGATCACCGAGAGCTGCCCGCAGCGCTCGTCCCGCCCGCCGTGGCGGGACTGCTCGCCCCGGTCCTGCGGCCCGCCGTCGACGTCGTGCGCGCCCTGCCGATCGCGCCCGTAGCGGGGCTGCTGCGCGTCGTCGACACGGTCCTGCTGCGCGTCGTCGACGCCGTCCTGCCGCCCGCTCTCGGCGCGGTGGTCGTACCCACGCCGCGTTCACCGGCCGCTCCCCCGGCGCTCGAACCGACCGGCGCGTCGCCCGGCGCGGCACCCGCGCCGGACCCGCCAACCCCGCCGCCGGTTCCGGCGCTGCCGCCCGTGCGCGCCGTGGCGACGCCGGCACCGTCCGCACCGCCGCCGGCACCCGTGGCCGCGTACCCACCTGCCATGGCCCCACCGGGCCACCTCGCCGCGCGCCCGGCGCCGCCGGCCGTAGCGGCCTACCCTCCGGGTCAGCCCGTCACCCCGGTCGACCAGGACGCCTCCGGCACCGACGAGGGCTCGGCGCCCGCGCCGGGTCTGATCCGGCCGGCTCACCGGCAGTCACACCCCGGCATCGCCGCGCTCTGCCACCTCGTGCCGCTCTCCGTCGAGAGCCGAACTCCGTCTGGGATCGCCCGCCCGGGCTGAGGCCGGCCGCCGACCTCCGGGCTGCTCGCCCGCGCGGTCGGCCCCACCCCGCTGGCCTGGTCAATGGTGCCCGCGCCCGCGCGCCCTGACGGCGTCGTGGGCCCATGGCCGCCCGACTTCTCGCGTACGACGATCGCGGTCGACCCGTGGACACACCGGGTTCGGTGACCGTCGTGACGTGCACCTGAGATCGGAGAAACACGGTGATCCACGTTGTTGTCGCCGAGGACATGGGTTTGCTGCGCGGAGCGCTCTGCGCCGCGCTCTCCCGTGAGGAGGACATGGAGGTGGTCGCCGACGTCGAGGGCGTCGGCGAACTGTTGACGGCGGTCCGCCGGTGCAGGCCGCAGGTGGTGGTGCTGGCGCTGACACCGGAGCTGCCCGACCCGGTGGAGGTGGTCGCCCGGATCAGCGCCGAGGCGCCGCACGCCGCCGTGTTGGCGATGAGCCCCCGGTGGAGCCCGACGCTCGTGGAGGCGGCGCTGGCGGCCGGCGCACGCGGCCTGGTCGGCAAGGACAGCCCGCTGGTGGAGTTGGTGCGGTCGATCCGCGCGCTCGCGGCCGGGGAGCGGGCGATCGACCCGGCGGCCGCGGTGGCGGTGCTCAGTCCGTCGGAGATGCCGCTGACGCCCCGGGAGTTGGACGTGCTGCGGATGGCCGCCGAGGGTCTGCCACTCAAGGAGATCGCCGGTCGCCTCTTCCTGGCCCACGGGACGGTGCGTAACCACCTGTCGGCGATCCTGCGCAAGATCGGGGCCCGCAACCGGTTGGAAGCGGTGTGGCACGCCCGGCGCAACGGCTGGTTGTAGCCATCGGGGCGGGACCGTCAGGGGCCCGCCCCGTCGCCGTGCGGCCCCGACGGATGCGTGTTTTAATATTGACGTTGAGTGATCGCCATGCAAGCGCGGGAAGGTTCGTCGTGATCCGTACCCTGCTCGCTCTGGACGGGGCCCTGGTGCTGGGGGCGCTGTCGTTCGTCCTCGCCGCCGAGGAGGACATCCGTGTCGTGGCGGAGGTGGATCGCGGCGACGCGGTTCCCGCGGCCGTCCGTGCCCAGCGCCCGGACGTGGTGGTGGCCGACCTCGATCTTGTCGAGGAGGAGATTCCCGGCCGCCTGGGCCTGTGCCCCATCCTGATGCTGGTCCACCCGCACCGGGCCCGCCGACTGCGGGGGATGCTCAGCCCGTCCCGGACGGTCGGCATCCTGCGCAACGACGCCGCTCCCCAGCGGGTCGTCGACGGGATCCGCCGGCTCGCCCGCCGGGAGCCCGTCCTCGACGCGGACCTCGTCGTCGCGGCCCTGCAGTCGGACGACCCGCTGACCGAGCGGGAGCGGGAGGTGTTGACGCTGACGGCGGCGGGGGCACCGGTCGCCGAGGTCGCGGCGTCGCTCGGGCTCAGCGGTGGCACCGTCCGCAACCACCTCGCTCGGATCGCCCGCAAGGTGGGTGCGCGCACCCGGGTGGAGGCGGTGCGGTTGGCGGGCGAGGCGGGCTGGATCTGACCGGTGGAGGTCAGCCCGGCCGGGTCGCCGGGGACGGCGTCACCGGCTCCTCCCAGCACCCGACGAGCGCCCGGTAGGTGGCCGAGCGGGTCAGCAACTGCTCGTGCGTCCCCACGGTGGGTGCGCCGCCGTCGAGGACCAGCACCCGATCGGCGCGCAGGGCGGAGCTGATCCGGTGGGCGATCACGATGAGGCTGCCGGGCCGCCGAGCGAAGGCGGCCTCGACGGTCGCCTCCAGCGCCGGGTCGAGATGGCAGGTCGCCTCGTCCAGGACCGCCAGCGGGGCGGGCGCGAGCCAGGCCCGGACCGCCGCGACGAGCTGCCGCTCACCGGCGGAGAGCTGGGCCGGTACGAGCGGCGCGTCCAGGCCCCCCAGGCGGTTCGCCAGGGGGCGTGCGCCCAGCTCGTCGAGGGCGACCGCCAGGGTGTCGTCGTCGGCGTCGGGCCGGAGGTAGCGGAGGTTGTCGGCCAGCGTGCCGGTGAAGACGTACGCCTGCTGGGGCAGCAGCACCCGCATCCGGGCCAGGACGGCCGGCGCGGCGTCGGCGACCGGAGCACCGGCCAGGTGGACCGTGCCCTGCTGCGGTGGCACGAGCCCGGCCAGCAGGGCGGCCAGCGTGGACTTGCCCGCGCCGCTGGGTCCCACCACGGCCAGGTGATCGCCATTGGCCAGCGTCAGCGAGAAGTTCCGCAGGATCGGCTCGGCGCTCGGGCCGTACCGGAAGGTCAGTCCCCGGACCTCGGCGGCCGGTGCGCCGCCGACCGACCTGGTGGACGGGCGCGGGCCGGGGGTCTCCCCCGTGGGCGGCCGGTGGGGATAGACGCGCAGGATGTTCTCCAGAGTGACCGCGTAGCGCAGCCCGCCGCCGCCGAGGCCCTGCACGAGGGTGTGCAGGGCGGGTTGCAGCCCGGTGGACACGTAGATCAGCGCCCCCAGCACCGCGCCCGCCGTCATTCCGCGCTCGACCAGCCACGGAGTGGCCACGAGCAGCACCACCAGCGGCGACCAACCGCCGAGGCCGAGGCTGAGGCTACGGATCACCGCCATCCGGGCGAGGGTGCGCTCGGCGGCGGCCTGCGCCGACACGTGATGCTCCACCTCGGACGCCACGCGCGCCTGGGCGCCACAGGCCAGCACGTCGCGGTGACCGGCCAGCGCCGTCGCCGCCGACTGACCCAACCGCTCGCCCGCGCGGACGTACGCCCGCTGGTGCGCGACCATGGCCGGCAGCGCGGCGAGGAACACGGCCAGGCCGGCGACCAGCGGCGCGGCGGCCAGCGCCGCCGCCACCGGCGCGAGGGCGAGAAGGCCGAGCAGGGCAGCGCCGGCGGAGAAGAGGAAACCACGCGTGACCATCAGCAGGCCGGCGAAGGTGTCCCGGACGATCTCCATCTGGTGGGTCAGCCGGGTCATCGCCGCGCTGTCCGGGCGACCACCCGCGCGCGTGGCGTCCCGGAGCGCGCCCCGCACCACCTGGGCGGCCACCTCGTCGCGGAACGGCTCGACCACCGCGCCGAGGCTCCGGTACGTCCGGCCGGTCGCCGCCGCGCCGACCAGCACGGCCACGGCGAGGACCCCCAACCACGCCAGCCCGTCGACGAGACGCCCGGCCAGGAAGCCGTCGTCCACGGCACGGGCGACCAGCAGGCCGGCGAGCAGCGCCGGCAACGCCTCGACGAGCGACCACCCGCAGAGACGGGCGAGGTCAGCTCGGCGGGCCCGCAGCGCCCGCCAGGTCACCCGGCGTACGGTCGGCGGGGTCACGAGCCACCGCCGGCCGGCTCGAACACGGCCCGGTAGTCCGGCTCGGCCCAGAGCCGCCGGTGCGGCGCCAGCGCGCGCAGCCGACCGCCGTCCAGCCAGGCGACGAGGTCGGCGCGAGCGGCCGCCGCCGCCCGGTGGGTGACCACCAGTCGGGTCTGCTCGCCGGGGCGCCCGACGATCGCTTCGGTGATCCGGTGTTCGGTCGCCGTGTCCAGGCTGGACGTGGCGTCGTCCAGGATGAGCAGCCGCTCGGCGGCGAACGCCCGGGCCAGGCCGAGGCGTTGGGTCTCCCCACCGGAGAGCGGCGCGTCCACCAGCGGCGTACGGTACCCCTCGGGCAGCCGGTCGATGACGTCGGCGACCGCCGCCAGGCGGGCCGCCCGCAGAACCGCCGGCGTGGCCGGGCGCGCGTCGGCCGGCGGCATCGCGACGGCACCCGGCAACGCCAGGCCGACCGCGTCGTGGACGGTCGCACCGATCAGCACCGGCTGATCGAAGGCGTAGCCGACGGCTCGGCGCAGTGCCGACGCGTCCAGGTCACGCAGCGGCACGCCGTCGAGGAGCGCCGTACCGTGATCCGGGTCGTACAGCCGTCCCGCCACGGCCGCGAGGGTCGACTTGCCGGCGCCGGACGCGCCGACGACGGCCACGGTCGCGCCGGCCGGTACGTCCAGGTCGATGCCGTCCAGGATGGGCCGGCCGTCGTCGCCGTACACGCGCACGCCACGCAGTCGCAGCGCGCCGCCGCCGGGCGGTAGGGGCCGGTCGCCGCTCGTCATGGCGGGCTGTCGCAGCGGCTCGGCGACCCGGTGCGCCCCGGCGCGGCTGCGCACCAGGTGGTTGAGCGTGGCGAGGACCGCACCGAGGCCGGCGCCCATGGCCGCGTACCGGACGGCGGCGACCAGTTCACCGGGCGTGAGCCAACCGGCCGTCAGGGCGTACCCGCCGACCGCGACGACGCTCAGGTGCAGCAGCGGCGCCACGGCGGCGGTACGCGCGCTCGCCCGGGCCAGCAGGTCCCAGGTACGTCGGCCGTGCCGGCCCAGCTCCGGTAGGGCCGCCAGCACGCGGGCCTCCTCGCGGTGGACCGTGGCGGCGGCGGCGATGGTCCGGGCGCCGGTCAGCGACTCCAGCAGTCGGCCGGCGATGACGCCGAGCACCCGTTGGTAGCCGGCCGTCGCGGCGGAGGCGTCGGCCACGAAGGCGCGCATGAGGACGGCGAGCAGGCCGAGGCCGGCGAGCAGGGTGATCCCCAGGATCGGTTCCAGGAGGGCGAGCGCGACGACGCTGCCGAGGGGCGGCAGCACCGCCACGGCGGCCAGGACCACGGCGTTGCCGGCCTGTCCCGCGTCGGCGGACTGGCCGACCAGGCGACCGACGAGATCGCCCACCGGGTACCGGCGGGTGGCACGGACGTCCAGCGCGAACAGGTGGCGCAGCAGGTGGCGGCGTAGCCCGGCGGTGGCGCGTGCGGCGCCGAATCCGCTGGCCAGGTCGGTCAGGGCGTCGACGCAGACGAGGACGGCAACCAGGCCGCCGGCGGCCACCGCCCACCAGAGCGGGCCTCCGGAGAGGGCGGCGTCGACGGCGCGGCCCAGGGCTACGGGGAGCAACAGTTCGGCGGCCGCACCCAGGAGCGCGACCGCCGCGAGCCCGGCGGTCCAGCCGCCGCCAGCCAGGACCGTTCGCCGCAGCAACCGGTCCCCCGCGTCGAACGTCGACATCGCTCCTCCCGGTGCCACGCGGTCGCCCTGGGTGGGCACGTCTACCCACCCAGGGCGATCACCTTTGTGCGACGGATCAGTTGCAGGTCGTGACGGAGAGCGAGCTGTCGCCGCAGAGCAGCAGGCTCGCCCGGCTACCGCCACCCGTACGGTCGGCCGGAGCCATCTCCAGGCCCTGGAGGTCCAGAAGCGCCATGTCGTTCACCTCCCTTCCATTCCTTCGTCGATCCGGTCGCCCCCGCTGTCGCGGGGGAGTCTCTGCGCGCCCGGCAGGGGCGCGAGGAAGGGCAGCACCGGCGGGTCGTCGTCCCGCGCGCAGGTCAGCGCGTACAGCACGCCGGCGGTGCCGGTGCCGAAGTCCATGGAGAGCCGGAGCAGCTGCTCACCGGGGAAGGCGGTCCCCTCCCGGTGCGGCAGCGCGTGCCAGGCCAGCCGGTCCACCTGCGCGTCGAGTTCGCGGCGGTCGCCATCGCGGACCGAGGCGGCGAGGTAGGCGATGATGCCGGCCCGGCCGGCGAAGAGCCCGGTCTGCGCGTAGAACGGTGACCGTGCCGCACGGCGGATCCCCGCGCTGGCCGGTGCGAACCCGTCGTCGTCGCGATGGCGCAGGTACTGATCGAGGACCAGTCCGATGCCGACGCTGCCGTGTGCCAGGTACGGCATGGTCCGCCAGCCCTCGTTGACCTCCAGGGCGCCGTCCGGGCGCAGCACGCACCGGCGCAGATCCTGGCGCAACGCCGTGGCGGCGTGCCCCAACAGGTCCTCGTCGCCGCTGAGCTCGTAGAGCCGCAGCAGCATCAACGCCGGTCCGGTCCGGCCGCGCAGCAGCCCGGCGTACGGGTGGCGTCCGCCGCTGATGTCCGGGCCGGGATCGTCGGGCAGTTGCTCGATCACCCGCTCGGCGGCCCGCCACGCGGCGTCGCGCAACGACACCTCCCCGGTACGGGCGGCCAGGTCGGCCAGGTTGAGCGCGATCCCGGACAGTCCACTCGCCAGGCTGTGGTCGAGTCCGTCCAGCGGCTCGCGCAGGCAGATGTCCAGCACGTCCAGCGCGTCCTGCCGACGGCCGAGGCTCTCGAGGGCGTGGGCGACACCGTGCAGGCCGTCGTAGAAGCCGCAGCGGGTGCCGGACGGGGGCGCGGTCGCCCGTCGTACCAGCCAGTCCTCGTGCTCGGGCCAGCGTCCGACGCCGCTGGTGTGCAGGGCGTACAGCACTCCCGCCGCTCCGTGGGCGAGGTTGAGGCCGCCGCTGCGGAACTGCTCGATGTCGCCGGGGAAGAGCCGGTCGGCGCGGGTCGGGGTGGCGCTGGCCAGGACGGCGGTCGCCAGCCTGTCCCGGGTGACGGGCGCGTCGTGTGCGGCCGTCACCTGCGGGCCGCCGGTGATCTCCTCGACCGCCGGGTCGAGGAAGGACCTCGGCACCGGGAAGTTCGCGGCGATGATGTCGGCCAGGTGCGCCGCCTTCGCCGGGGCGAGCCGCACCAGCTGGGTCAGCGGCAGGAACAGCGCCAACCGCAGGCACGCCAGGGCGTACCTGTCGACCGCCGGCCCGGTCCGGTCGCGGGGAGCCGCGAAGCCCTGGTTGCGCAGCCCCGGCCGGCGGTGCCCGTCGATCGGCGCGGCCACCTCGAAGTCGACGAGGGCGACCCGGTCGTCCGGACGAATCATGATGTTGAACAGGTGCAGGTCGCCGTAGACCAGGCCGCGTTCGTGGATCGCCGCGATGAGGGACTCCACCTGCTCGTGGACGTGCCGGGCCCAGCGGGCGTACGCCGCCCGGTCCTCGTCCGTCGCGTCGGCGTCGATCAGCGGATACCTGTCCACCAGCACCTTGTTCAACGGTCGACCCTCGATGAACTCCAGCGCGAGGAACCGGTGTTCGCCCAGGTCGAACTCGTCGTGCACCCGGGGCACCTGCGGCAGGTCGGCGAGCTGCCGCAGGGCATCGGCCTCGCGGGCCAGCCGGGCGACGGCGTCCACGCCGTGGGCGTCCAGGCCGGCGTGCGGCCGGGCCTCCTTCAGCACCACCTCGGTGTCGGTGCGCAGGTCGCGGCCCACGTACAGGCCACCGGCGTTGGAGAAGTGGATGACCCGTTCGATCCGGTACGGCACCTGGTCGGTGCTGGTGCCGCTGCGGGCCGCGAGGTGCGGGCCGAGGAAGTCGGGCAGGGTGACCCAGGACGGCACGTGGAAGACGGGATCGCGCCGGTCCGGCACCAGCGTGCCGGAGTCGTCCTCGATCGCCGGCACCACCTGACCGTCGGGCGAGTGGCAGTAGCGGGCGGCGAAGCCGCCGTAGCGCACGTGGATCGGGCCGGCGCCGTAGCGCAGGTCGCTGAGGATGTACGGCCCGGACTCGCCGGTGAGCAGCTCGTCGAGCTCCTTGCAGACCAGCTCCAGCTCCGCGTCGTCGCGCGGGTAGACGGTGACGAACTTGCCGCTGGCGGCCCGGGAGGCGTACTTGGAGTTGCGCAGCAGCAGTGTGCGGGGGCCCCGGAGGAACTTGAAGGACAGGCCCCGGGGTACGCAGTAGTCCCAGACGGCGTCCAACACGCGCTCGGCGTTCGCCAGACCCGCCGACACGTGGATCTTCCAGCCCTGCTGCGGCAGCGAACCGCCGTCCGGGGCGTAGATCAGCCAGTCGTCCAGCGGCTCACGACGCCAGCCGGTCGGGATGTCCCGCTCGGCGGCCGGAAAGACCGGCTGCGCGACGGCGCTGCCGAGCGAGTCGTAGAACAGGCGATCCGCGGCGCAGTAGCTGTCGTAGCGTTCGTCCACTGTCCCGCCGCCTCTCGATTCCGGCCGGCTGCTGTCGTCCGGCGTTGCATCGAGTCTCATCGACGGGGCCCGGTGGGCTCCAGTGCGCTTAGTCACCGACCGTGATGCGAGGTGCACACGAACTCGTGACAATAGTCAGGCAGTGCCGAGGTTTGAAAAGACGACAGGTGGGCAGCGGGCCGTCGCCCGATCCCCACCTGCCGTTGCGTACGTCGTCAGCCCAGGTACTTGTCCCACGGGCCGGTGATCGCCAGGGTCAGGCCCGGGTCCTGCATGTTGACGAACAGCACCTTGCCGTCGGCGCTGAAGGTCGGGCCGCAGAACTCCGAGTCGTTGAGCTGGTTGCGGGCGATCGCGTACGTCGGGCCACCCGGGATGGTGCTGAGCACATGCGAGGCGCCCTTGCCGTCCTCGGCGAGCACGAGGCTCCCCCACGGGGTGACCGTCACGTTGTCCGGGCCGTCGAAGGTGATGTCGGTGTACTTGACCGGCGTCCCCTCCTCGGCGGCGGCCTGGTGCGGGAAGTACGTCACGAGCTGGATGGTCTGGTCCTTGAAGTTGTAGAACCAGACCATGCCGTCGTGCGGTGCCGCGTCGGCCGGCAGGTCGCCCTCGTCCCACGCGTAGGAGTTCACGACGTACACGCCCTCGTCGGTGCTCCACACGCCCTCGAACTTGCGGCCACGGGTGACCTGACCGTCGGCGAACTGCTCGCGTACGGAGGTGTGCCGTGCGTCGCGGTCGGGCACCTCGATCCACCGGACCGGGAACGGGCGGCCGAGCTGGGCGGAGGTCAGGTAGGCGACGTCCGGCAGCACGGAACCGTCGTCCATGATGATCTGCATGGCGGCGAGGACACCGGCGTCCGGCGCGAGGCGGGTCAGCACACCGGGGCCCAGCTTCACGCCGCGCGGCGCGGACCAGCGGTAGAAGAGGCCGTTGGGCTCGTCGGCGTCCTCGGAGAGGTAGACGTGGGTGCGGTCCTTGTCGATCGCCAGCGCCTCGTGGGAGTAGCGACCCAGACACTTGATCGGCCGCGGGTCGGCGCTGCCGTCGGCCCAGACCTCGAAGACGTACCCGTGGTCCTTGGCGTAGACGCCGGAGCGGTCGCCCTCCTCCCACCTGTCGCCGGCGCGGTCCTCGGTCTCCTCGCAGGTCAGCCAGGTGCCCCACGGGGTCGGGCCGCCGGCGCAGTTGGAGATGGTGCCGGAGAGGGCGACGAACTCGCCCAGGTTGCGGCCCGCGAGATCGGTCGTGATCACCGTGCAGCCACCGGCGTCGACGGCGCCCGGGTCGTAGACGGTGCCCTTGACGTGCGGTACGCCGAACTCGGCGCCGGGGTCGATCTCGTGGTTCTGGATCAGGGTGTAGCGGCCGCGTCCGGCGTCGTAGACGGCCATGCCGTCGTGGTCCGCCGGGGTCACGCCCTGACCACGGTCGAGGCGGGTGACGCCGGCACGGGTGACGATCGTGTAGCGGAAGCCCTTGGGCAGGGCCAGGATCCCCTTGGGGTCGTCCACCAGCGGCGGGAAGGGAACGCGACCGCCCAAGCCCGGCGAGTGCGGCCGGGCGGGGCTGGCCTGCGCCAGGGACGGCAGGCCACCGGCGACGGCGAGGCCCACACCGGCGGCGGCGCCGCTGGCGAGGAAGGTACGACGGGAGGAAGGCACGCGGATCAGCTCCTGATCAAGACAGTGCGACGGCCGACAGCCAACCCGCACCGACAGACACCGAGGCGTCAGCTGTGGGGTACACCGGTGACGTCGAGGTGAAGAAACGGCGTCACCGGCGTCGTCGCGGTGACGCCCAGCCCTGCTCGTGCAGCCGTTCGATGCCGTCCAGCAGCAGGTCGAGCGCGAACTCGAACTCGAACTGGTCATCGCATCCCTGCCCCACGACCGACTCGTCGTCGTGGGATGCGGCGGTGGCGATCTCCGCAAGGTGCGGGAACCGGGCGGCGAACTCCGGCGGCATCGCCGCGGCGGGTTCGGGGCTGGCCGCTCCGGACCGACCGGCGCGGCGGGAGTCGTCGAACAGTTCCTGGCTGAAGCCCAGAACCCGGCTGCCCATCGTGTGCATGACGTGGTGTGCGAGGTTCGCGGAGAACCCGCCGGCCCGGAGGGTGCCGACCACCGAGTCGAGGTAGGCCAGGACGGCCGGCGTCGCCATGGTCCGCGACTCGATGGCCAGCGGGGCCCAGGGGTGCCGGCGCAGCACCGCCCGCGCCGAGAGGATGCGCCGGCGGATGGCGTCCTTCCAGGTGGTGTCGCGCTCAGGCGGGTCAATCTGGCCGACAACGACGTCGATCATGCCGTCGAGCAGTTCGTCCTTGTTGGCCACGTGCTTGTAGAGAGCCATCGGCACGACGCCCAGGTCCTGGGCGAGGTTGCGCATGCTGAGCGATTCGATGCCGGTCTCGTCGGCCAGCGCGACGGCCGCCCGCAGGATGCGGTCCCTGCTCAGCGGTGTGCGGCGCAGCTTCTCAGCCTGCTCGACCATCTCGTCCTCGTCCTGTCCGGCGGTTGTTGAACGATAACCACCATTGACAGGTGTACGGCGTACACCTACCGTCGGTGTACACCGTACACCTCAGGGAGGACCCATGAAGGCGATCGTGCAGGACCGGTACGGCGGCCCGGAAACCCTCGTTCTCGGCGACGTCGCCACACCGACGCCCGCCCCGAACGACGTGCTCGTCCGGGTGCAGGCCGCCTCGCTCAACGCGTACGACTGGCACGCCATGCGCGGCGATCCCCGGATGGCGCGGTTGGCGATGGGCCTGTCGCGGCCCCGCGCACGCATCCGCGGCCGGGACATCGCCGGCCGCGTCGAAGCCGTCGGGGCCGACGTGCGCGACATCCGCGTGGGCGACGCGGTCTTCGGCGACCTCGGCGACGCCAACGGCGCGTTCGCCGAGTACGCGTGCGTGCCCCGGACGCAGGTCGCGCCCATGCCAACGAACCTGACGCCCCAGCAGGCGGCGGCCCTGCCGCTGGCCGGCAGCACGGCGCTGATCGGGCTGTGCGACGTCGGACGGGTCGAGCCCGGTCAGCGTCTGCTCGTCAACGGCGCCTCGGGCGGCGTCGGCACCCTCGCGGTGCAACTGGGCAAGGCGCTCGGCGCGACCGTGACCGGGGTGTGCAGCACCCGCAACGTCGACCTGATCCGCTCTCTCGGCGCCGACGACGTCGTCGACTACCGCCGGGACGACTTCGCCGACGGCTCACACCGCTACGACGTCGTGCTCGACCTGGTCGGCAACCGCTCACTCACCGACCTGCGGCGCGCGCTGACACCGACCGGGACGCTGGTGCTCTCCGGCGGCGGCGTGTACGGCGGCGGCAGCCTCGTCGGGCCGGTGTGGCTGATCGCGCGCGGACGACTACTCGCGCCGCTGGTCCGGCAGCGTGTCGTCACGCTCACCACGACGCCGAGCCGGCAGCACCTCGACACGCTCCGCGCCCACGTCGAGGCCGGCCGCCTCACACCGGTCGTCGACCGGACGTACCCGCTGCACGAGGTGCCCGACGCCATCCGGTACGTCGAGGGCGAACACGCCCGGGCCAAGGTCGTCATCACCATCTGACGTCCGCCGGCCGACCCGTCAGCGTCCCTTCCACTCCGTCGCCGGGGTGAGCGGCACGGGCACGGGCCGTCGTGGCGTCGTCGTCAACTCGATCCGCCGGCCCTGCGCCGCCGACTCCAGCAGCGCGGTCATCGTCTCGAGGACGTGCAGGGCGACGTCGCCACCGGCGCGGGGCGCACGCTGGTCGTCGGCCAGGACGAAGTCGAGCAGGCCGATCCCCCGGCCGCTCTCGGCGTACCCGGCGAGCGCCTGGAGGGCACGCCACTCGTCGCCGCCGAGCGCGAAGTGGCGGACCTCGCCGTCGAAGTAGTTCGGGTCCGGTACGGCGAGCGTGCCGGTCTCCCCCTGGACCTCGATGGGCGCGGCGGTCGTCGCGATGCCGTCGAAACTCGTGGTGATGGTGGACAGCGCGCCGTCGACGTGTTCGAGGACGCCGGTGACGTGGGTGTCCACCCGCACCGGGATGTGCTCGCCAGCACGTGGGCCCGAACCGATGACGCGCTCCGAGCGCAGGCGGCTGGCGGCCCCGACCACCGCGCGGACCGGCCCGAGCAGGTGCACGAGCGCCGAGATGTAGTACGGCCCCATGTCGAACAGGGGGCCACCACCGGGGGTGTAGTAGAAGTCCGGGTGCGGGTGCCAACGCTCGTGACCGGCCGTGACCATGACGGCCGTCGCGGACATCGGGCGGCCGATCAGACCGTCGTCGATCGCCGCACGCGCCGTCTGCGTACCCGTGCCCAGGACGGTGTCCGGCGAGCATCCGACGTGGACGCCCGCCGAGGCGGCGCGTTCGACGATCGAACGGCCGTCCGGGAACGTCACGGCGAGCGGCTTCTCGACGTACACGTTCTTGCCGGCGTCGATCGCGGCGCGGGAGACGTCGGCGTGCGCCGCGGGGATCGTCAGGTTGAGCACCGTGTCCACGTCCGGGTGGGCGAGCAGGCGCTCGACGCTCATCGCCGCGCTGCCGGGGACCGTGGCCGCCGCCGCGGCCGACCGGGACGCGTCGAGGTCGGCCAGAGCGGCGATCCGCACCGCGGGGTGGTGCGCGAGGGTGTCCAGGTACGCGCGGGAGATGACCCCGAGACCTACGATGCCGACGCCGTGCGGGTCGCCCACACCATCCCCCTCTCGATGACGGTACGTACGGACGGGTGCTCCAGCACGTCGAGGTTGTGGCCCGGAGTTGTCACGACGACGCGGCCCGCGCCCCAGCGGCGGGTCCAGATCGCCGGCGAGGTGACCGGCCGGTGCCACGGATGCCACTCCCGCGTGGGGTGGGTGGTGACGGCCAGGACGTCGATCAGATCGTCGTGCAGCACCCAGTACTGCTCGCTGACCAGGTCGAAGTCCTCGATGTCGGCGGTGATCGGGTGTTCCCGGCCGAGGTCGGTGACGCGCACGATGTGCGGCAGGAAATTGTCCTCCTCCCCACCGTGGCGCTCGCAGGGCTCCTTGCCCGGGTGGGTGGCGAACTGGCCGCCCACCAGGTGCAGGTACTCCGCCGAGGCGCGGAACGCGTCCACGATGCCACCGTGCCAGCCGGTGAAGCCCGTGCCGGCGACGACCGCCGAGGCGAGTCCGGCCACCTGGGCCGACGTGATCTCCGACATCGTCATGCACTGCACGATCAGGTCGGTGTCGGCCAGCTCGTCGGCATCGGCGTAGACCTCCGTCGACTCCTCGACCCGTACCGCGTAGCCGTTGCGTTCGAGGAACGGAATGAACAACTCGGTCGCCTTGACCGGCTGGTGCCCCTCCCACCCGCCTCGGACCACCAGTGCTCTCGGCTGCGCCACCGTCGCTCCTCCCACCGTCCGTCGTCACCGGGCCGGCCGCTGCCGCCCCGGCGTTTGTCGGGCATCGAAACCGTACCCGTGCGGCCGTGCCACGGCACGGCGCGGGGCGCGCCGGATCGTACGTCGGATGGCCGATTGTCCACGCTCAGCGCCGTCGATACGGTGATTGCGTGTTCGGGGAGGCCGTGCAGGAGCTTCGGCGCACCAGCGCGTTAACCCAGGAGGATCTGGCCGCGAAGACCGGGCTGTCGGTCCGTCACCTGCGGGACCTGGAGGCGGGGCGGATCGCCCGACCGCGTCCCGCGACGATGCTGTTGCTCGCCGACGCCTTCGGTCTACAGGGGTCGAGGCGGGACCGTTTCCTCGCCGGGGCGCCCACCCCGCCCCCGACGAGTGGCGTTCCGGCGCAGTTGCCGGCGGACGGTTTCGGCTTCGTCGGCCGCGAGGGCGCGCTGGCCCGCCTCGACGAGATCCTGGCCCGGTCGGTGGATCAGCCGACCGCGATGGGGCTCGCGATCGTCTCCGGCACCGCCGGGGTGGGCAAGACCGCGCTCGCGGCGCACTGGGCGCACCGCGTCGCCACGCACTTCCCCGACGGCCAGCTCTACGTCAACCTGCGTGGCTTCGACCCGGGCGGCGTACCGCTCGGTCCGAGCACGGCGCTCGCCGGATTCGTCAACGCTCTCGCGGGACCGGCGGCCCGCCCGTCGACCGGGCTGGACGAGCAGGTCGCCCGGTACCGGAGCCTGCTGGCCGGCCGACGGGTGCTCGTCGTGCTGGACAATGCCGGCGACGCCGACCAGGTACGCCCGCTGCTGCCGGGAGCGCCGGGCTGCTTCGTCCTGGTCACCAGCCGCCACCAGTTCCTGGGCCTGGTCAGCGTGAACGGCGCCCATCCGGTCACCCTGGACGTCATGTCCGGGGCCGAGTCCCGCGCGCTGCTGACCCGACGCCTCGGCGCGGAGCGCGTGGCCGCCGAGCCCGAGGCCGTCGACGCCATCGTCGGCGCCTCCGCCGGGCTGCCGCTGGCGCTGTCGGTCGTGGCCGCCCGCGCGGCGATCCACAGTGGGTTCCGGTTGATGGACCTGGCGGCGCACCTGCGCCCGGAGGCCGATCGCCTCGACGCCTTCGACGGCGGCGAACCCGTCACCGACCTGCGGCTGGTCATGTCCTGGTCGTACCGGACGCTCGACGCGACCACCGCCCAGCTGTTCCGGCTGCTGAGCGTGCATCCGGGCCCGGACTTCGCCGTCGCGGCGGCGGCCAGCCTCGCCGGGATCACTCCCGCGCGGGCCCACCGCCACCTGACCGAGTTGACCCGGGCCCACCTGCTCAGCGAGCACCGGCCCGGCCGGTTCACGTACCACGACCTGCTGCGCGCGTACGCCGCCGAGCTGACGGCGGCCGAGGACGGCGAGGCGGACCGTCACGCGGCCCGTACCCGCCTGCTCGACCACTACCTCGGCGTCGCGTACGCCGCCGACGAACTGCTCTACTCGCAGCGGGACCGACTGCCGATCGACTCGCCGGGGCCGGGGGCCGCGCCGGTGCCACTGGCCGACCGGGACGCGGCGCTGGCGTGGTTCACCGACGAGCACCCGGTGCTGCTCTCGGCGCTGCGGCTGGCCGCCGACCACGGTTTCGACCGGCACACGTGCCACCTCGCCTGGGCGATCACCACTTATCTCAACCAGCGCGGCTACTGGGAAGACTGGACCGGCAGCCTGCGGGCGGCGTTGTCGGCGGCCGTCCGGCTGGCCGACGACCGGGCCGAGGCGTACGCCCACGGGGTGCTCGGCTTCGCCGGCATCGCGCTGCACCAGTACGCGGACGCGCAGCGCCACCTGGAGCTGGCGTACGACCGGTACCGGCGGCTGGACGACCTCGCCGGGCAGGCCCGCGTCGAGCTGAACCTCGGCTGGATCCGCGACCAGACGGGCGAGCCCGAGTTGGCCCTCGGCCACGCCCGGGAGGCGCTGCGGTTGCACCGGCAGGCCGGCCACGTCACCGGCCAGGCCTTCGCGCTGAACGCGGTGGGCTGGTCCCAGGGCCAGCTCGGCGACCACCACGCCGCCATCGAGAGCTGCCAGCAGGCGCTGGCCCTGTTCACGTCGGCGGAGAACGTTCTCGGGCAGGCGATCACCTGGGCCAGCCTCGGGCAGTCGCACCTTCAGCTCGACGCGTTCACCGACGCGGTCACCTGCTACGGGCATGCCGTCCGCCTACGCCGCGAGATCGGTCACCGCCGGTTGGAGGCGGATGCGTTGGTAAGTCTCGGCGACGCTCACCTGGCCGCCGGCGACGCCCCGTCGGCCCGTCTGGCGTGGCAGCGGGCGCGGGACATCCTCTCCTCGCTCGGCGAGGCCGACACCGGGGCGCTCGACGCCAAACTCGCGTAGCGGCGCTGAGTGCCGCACCCCGCGTACCGGTCAGAAGGTGGCGATCGGGTTGACCGGGCTGCCCGACGTGCCGGCGAAGCGGACCGGTGCGACGGCGAGCTGGAAGTCCCACTGGCCGAGTTCGGCGGCGGTCGTCGCGCACGCCTCCAGGTCGCAGTTGTCGAGCAGCCAGAGACCCATCGCGACGAGACCGACGGCGTGCACGGGCATCAACACGTCGTCGTACCCCGAGGGCTGGACGTCCTGCGGGGAGTCGGCGGCGATCAGCGCGACGCCGCGCTCGTGGAGCCACGGCAGGCAGGACGCGTGCCAACCGGTCTGCGCGAAACCGCTGGCCGCGCGACCCTCGCGCCGGAAGCGCCCGTGGCCGGTACGTAGGAGCACCGCGTCGCCGACGCCCACCCGTACGCCCTGGCGGCGCTCGGCCTCCTCCAGGTCGTCGGGGAACACTCCCTGGCCCGGTTCCCACCAGGGGACGTCGCGGGCCCGGGCTACGTCCAGCAGGACACCCCGGGTGACGATGCCGTCCGCCGCCGCCGTGACGGCCGCCCACGCCGAGCCCTCCGCCTCGTCGACCAACGAGTGCGACCGCCCGTTGTACATCGCGCCGTCCCAGAAGATGTGGCACGGCGAATCGAGGTGGGTGATGGTGTTGCCGTGGAACGTCATGCCCAGCCGCTCGGACGAGAAGCCCCAGCGCCGGTCGGCGTGGAAGGCGGCCGGCATGTTCTCGGCTCCCGGCATCTCCGCGGCGTACGGGGCACGTCGTCGTCGACCGTTCCATCTCCCCCGGTACGGCGACCTCCCACGCGCAGGACACACTCCTGCCGTGGCGCACGGCCCGCGCCGCCGCCAGCCGGACGTCGTCGGTGATGTGGTTCAGCGTGCCGCGCTCGTCGTCGTCGCCCCACCGGCCCCAGTTCGACAGCTTGTCGAAGTACCCGAGCACGTCCTCCTGGGTCGGGTTCACCCGCCCTGCCGTCATCGCGGCACCTCCTGTCCCGCGCTCGGGGTTCCGCCGGCGGGGTCGGCCAGCACCAACGCCTGTGCGGCGATGACGCGCCCACCGTCGAAGGTGAGTGCGGGCGAGCCGTACAACCGGTAGCCCTGGGTCAACAGGGCACTGACCCGGGCGCAGAACTCGGCGTCCTCGGGACCGGTGATGAGCCGGTAGCCGAGCGGCTGGACGATTTCCTCCACCGCCACATCATGTCCCTCCGGAGGCATCGACCCAAGGCTCGGCTTTTCTGCGTGTCACGCATCTTTGCGTGTCACGCAAGAAGTGTTAGGGTGGTGGCATGACAGGGCTGCGGGAGCGCAAGAAGGCCGAGACGCGGGCGGCGCTCGGCTGGGCCGCAATCCACCTCACCGCCGAGCGCGGCTACGACAACGTCCGCGTCGAGGACATCGCCGAGGCGGCCGGCGTCTCCCCGCGCACCTTCAACAACTACTTCTCCAGCAAGGCCGAGGCCATCGCCTCCCGCCATCTCGACCGCAGCCTGCGCACCGCCGCCGCGCTGCGCGAACGTCCCGCCGACGAGCCGCTGTGGGAGGCGCTCACCCAGGCCGCGCTGGCGCAGTTCACGCGCGGCCCCGAGGTCGAGGCGATGCCCTCCCCCGCGCACGCCCAGTGGGTGGCCGGCGTCCGCACCATGCTCGCCGAGCCCGCCCTTCAGGGCGAGCGCCTGCGCGCGGTCGCGACCGCCGAGGCCGAGTTGGCCAACGCGGTCGCCGAACGCACCGGTACCGACCTCGCCACCGACATGTACCCGAGGCTCGTCGCGGCCGCCGCCAGCGCGGCCGTCGCCGTCGCCATGCAGCACTACCTCGACAGCGCCGACCCGCCCACCCCGATCGAACACCTCATCAGCGACGCCTTCGCCCAGGTCGCCGCCGGCCTCCCCGCACCGCCCCGCTGACGCGCGGGCCCGCACCCGGGCACCCCTCACCCACCATCCTCAGCCGCGTCACACCCCGCGGCGGGCCGGTCGTACACCGCGCCCGCCGTGGCGACGACGCACGCCCCGAAGGGATCACGACCGTGATCGACGTCCTCATCGTCGGCGCCGGCCCGAACGGCCTGATGCTCGCCTGTGAACTGGCCCTCGCCGGTGTCCACCCCGTCGTCCTCGAACGCCACCCGACGCCCGGCCGCGAGCCGCGCGCCAACGGCCTCGTCGGCCAGGTCGTCCGGCTTCTCGACCGGCGCGGCCTGCACGCGCGCCTCAGCGGCGACAGCAACCCGCCGTCCCCGCAACCCGCCTTCACCTTCGGCGCGTTCCCGCTGGACCTCACGATGCTCACGGACAACCCGCACTATGCGCTCGGCGTGCCGCAGGCCCAGCTCGAAGCCGCCCTCACCGCACGCGCCGCCGAACTCGGCGTCGACCTGCGCCGCGGCCACGAGGTCGTCGACCTGCGCCAACGGCCCGACGCGGTCGAGGTCCACCTCGCCGACGGTACGCGGCTCACCTCCCGCTTCCTCGTCGGCGCGGACGGCGGCCGCAGCCGGGTACGCCGTACCGCCGGCATCGACTTCCCCGGCGTCACCAACGACCGGTCGGTCTCCCGTACCGCGACGGTGACCGTCCCCGCGTCGTTCCTCGACCCCGAGACGGGCGGCCTGCTCGCCCCCGGGTACGGGATCGTGCCGCCGTTCCAGCACACCCGTACGCCGCGCGGCCTGATCGCGTGGGCCCCGTTCCCCGGCCGGCCGGCGCTGGTCAGCACCACGGAGTGGCCCGACGCGCCGACGAGCGACGAGACCCCGATGAGCCTGGCCGAGCTGCGCGCCAGCGTCAGCCGGGTGCTCGGCGTCGACGTCCCTCTCGGTCCACCCGAGGGCGCCGGCCTGCTCCGCCGGCTGACCGGTCGCAACACCCGGATCGCCGCCCGCTACCGCGCCGGCCGGGTGCTGCTGGTCGGCGACGCCGCGCACGTGCACCCGGCGATCGGTGGCCCCGGCCTGAACCTCGGTCTACAGGACGCCGTGAACCTGGGGTGGAAGCTCGCCGCCACGGTGCGTGGCTGGGCGCCGGAGGGTCTGCTCGACACGTACGAGACCGAACGTCGTCCGGTCGCCGAGCGGGTCGTCATGTCCACCGAGGCACAGTCGGCGCTGATCGGTCCCGGCGAGGAGATCACCGGGCTGCGGGAACTCTTCGGCGAACTACTGGGAATACCGGAGGTGACCGGGCACATCGCGGCGCTGATGTCCGGCGCGGACATCCGCTACCCCGCCGATCCCGCCGACCCGATGGCCGGCCGGTCCGCCCCCGACGTGGTCGTCCACGGCGACCGGGGCGTCGTACGCCTCGCCGAGCTGACCCGCGGCGCCCGGCCGCTGCTGCTGGACTCCACGGGCGACTGGGCCGAGGTCGCCGCACCCTGGCGGGACCGGGTGGACGTCGTCACCGGCCACCTGGAGGGCACCACCGCGACGGGGGTGCTCGTACGCCCCGACTGCTACGTCGCCTGGTCGGCCGGGGACGCCGACACGTTGCGTGCCGCGCTCACCCGCCACTTCGGCCGGCCGCTCTGACCATCGGTGGCCGGGAACGCCTCGCGCTCCCGGCCACCGGCTGTCAACAGCGCTGGATCAGTTGGTGATCACCGGCCAGGCGTAGGCGAGCAGCGCGCAGGCGGCGCCGAGCAGCGCGAACGAGATGCCCCGGGTGGGCAGGGGCAGGGCCGCGAGCACGATCAGGATGACGGCGATGATGTAGAGAAATGCCTGGGCGGACATGGAGGTCTCCTCATTCAAAGGGGGGTTGCAAGGGGGTGCGGGACAAACGATCAGCCGTCCGGGGTGAACAGCCCCTGGATGCCGACGACGATCGCGATCAGGCCGAAGATCGCGAGCAACAGGCGGACTCCGGTCGCGCCGTCGGACTGCTCGACGCCCGACGCCCGACGACCGGTCAGACGGCCCCACAACAGGGCCAGGCCGACACCGATCCCGACCACCTCGAAGTGGAACACCCGAGGGCCGGACACCAGGTGGACGATCAGGTAGTAGCCGCCGGTCACCAGCGCCACGAGCCCGACCACCCACGCGATCGGCGCCACCCGACCGGCGAGGCGGCCCAGGTCGTCACCGACGCGCGGCAGCAACCGCAGCACGGCGATGGCGAGCAGGAAGCCGCCGACGATGTTGGCGAGGTCGAGCAGCAAAGCCATGATCACGAGGGTCTCCGTCGATCGGACGATCAGCCGGCGGGCAGATACCCACTGACGTGTCCGGTTGAAACGACATTCAGCGATCGACCTCGAGCGGAAGCGCTCACTGTGGAGCGATGAGGGGGGCGTAGTCGGCACGGCTGAGCGGCTGTGCGGACAGCAACCCGTCGGCGCGCGGCACTCCCAGCGGCCGTTCGTCGCGCAGGAACGTCACGGTGCTGACGTCGTGGCGGCTGGTGAGCGTGCAGACGATCTGCCCGAAGGCGAGCACCTCGTCGCTGCGACCGGCGTCGTCACCAGGTTCGTCGACCATGACCCGGGCCTGGCTGGCGCTCAGCGTCACGCCGGCCGCGTTGACCGCCCCCGGCAGGGCACTGGTGAGGTCGGTGTCGCGTTCGGCCGTGGTGGGGCCGGCGAACAGGTGCCGCAGGTGCTCCTCGATGCTGGGTGGACGGTCGACGCTCCGCAGCACCGGGACGATCCGGTTGTCGCGTACCAGGCAGAGGGTCTCGGTGGCCGGACCGGCCGGCGCGGTGTCGGCGGATGCGGTGTCGGCGGGGGTGGGGAACGGCCCGCGTGGCGGTGGCACCGGGCGGGGCGCGTCGTCGGCGGGGATGCCGCAGCCGGCCAGCAGCGCGACGAGGCCCAGACCGAGCAGGTGCCGACGACTCATGCCAGGCTCTCCGGCAGGGTGACCCGGAACCGAGCGCCGCCGCCGGGGTGGTCGGTGACGGTGACGGTCCCACCGTGCGCGGTCGCGTGCTGGGCGACCAGGGCGAGACCGAGCCCGGTGCCATCGCCCGCGCCACGCGTGTGGGCGGCACGTCCACGCACGAAACGGTCGAAGATGGCCTCCCGGTCCTCGACGGGTACGCCCGGCCCGTCGTCCTCGACCTCGATCACGGCGGCGTCGCCGTCGCGGTCGAGCAGGACGGACGTCGGACCGCCCCCCGTAGGTCACGGCGTTGTCCAGGAGGTTCGCCAGGATCTGCGCGACGCGCCGACGCTCGACCCGCCACGTCGCGGGCACCCCGGGGGCGAGCCGCACGATTGACGCCGGCAGGTCCAGGGCTTCGCAGGCGGCGCGGGCCAGCGCCACCGGGTCCACCGGCGCGCGGTGCGCGGGCTGGTCGCTACGGGCCAGGTCGATCAGGTCGTTGACGAGTCGCTGAAAGCGGTCGATCTCGTCGGCGACCAACCCCGCCGCGATCGCCGTCCGCTCGTCCTGGTGTTCCCGGCGACGGGCCAGCACGCTCGCCGCGGCGGCGAGGGTCTGCAACGGCGAACGCAGCTCGTGGCTGACGTCGGCGGCGAAGCGGCGGTCGCGCTCGATGCGGTGGGCGAGCCGGTCGACCATCTGGTTGAACGAGGAGGACAACCGGGTCAGGTCGGGGTCGGTGGCCGGGTCCAGGCGGGCCGTGAAGTCGCCGGCCGCGATCTTCTCCGCCGCGTCGGCGACCGCCGTCAACGGGCGCAGCCCGTGCCGGGTGGCGTGCCACCCCAGCGCGGCGCCGGACCCGGCGATCATGATGGCCACGGTGGTCAGCGCGAGCGCCAGGACCTGGAACGTCTGCTCCAACTCGCGCAGGGAATTGACCTCGAAGTACGTCGCCGTCGCGGACAGGGGCACGCCGACCACGAGAACCGACTGACCGTCCACCCGTACCCGTTGCACCGCCGGCTGCCCGGACGCCACGACGCGGCGCAGGTCCTGGGGGATAGCGGTGGTGGGGCCGGGGTCGGCCGTGCGGGCGTACCACTCGCCGTTGAGGTGCAGCACCGGGCGACGTCCCCCGCCGGTGTCCAGCGACCGCAACACCTCCACGACATCGGGGGTGTCGGTGTCGATCCCGGCGCGTACGACCGTCGCGTCGAAGTACGCGGCGCGCAGGGCGGTGCGTTCCCGCTCTCCAATCAGGGATCGGCGGGTCAGCTCGTAGGAGACCAGGGCCATCGAGGCGGCGAGCAGGAGCGCGCCGACGGCGAACGCGGCGGTGACCCGGGTACGCAGTCCGAGGCGTCTCATCGCTGCAACTTGTAACCCATACCCCGCAGGGTGACCAGGTGCCGAGGGGTCGCCGGATCGGGCTCGATCTTCTGCCGCAACCGGCCGACGTGCACGTCGACAAGCCGCTCGTCGCCGATGTCGTAGCCCCAGACCCGTTGCAGCAACTGTTGGCGTGACAGCACGCGGCCCGCGTGCTCGGCCAGCTCGCACAGCAACCGGAACTCGGTACGGGTCACCGCCACCGGCCGGCCGCCACGACGCACCTCGCCCGCGTCGGGGCTGATCTCCAACTCGCCGAACGCCAGCACCGGCACCGGCTCCGCCGCCGGCCCCCCGACCACGGCGCGGGCACGGCGACGCAGCGCCCGCAGCCGCGCGGTCAGCTCCTTGATCGCGACCGGTTTGACGAGGTAGTCATCCGCGCCGGCCTCCAGGGCGGCGACGATGTCATGGGTGTCGTCCCGGGCGCTGACCACCACGATCGGCACGTCGTCGTCGCGGCGGAGCTGCCGGATGCACTCGAAGCCGTCGAGGCCGGGCAGCATCAGGTCGACGAGCACGTAGTCCGCCGGATCATCGGCGGACAGGAAGGATCAGCAGCATGACCGTCGTCCCGGACGACAACCTGATGACACTCATCTGTGACACCTGCGGCGACAGTCTCACCGCCACCGCCTGCGTGCTGCCCGACGCCGAGGTCGTCTGGACGCTCGTGTCCGAGCACGGCTGGAGCGGCTCGCCGTTCGCCACCGGCCCGCACCGCTGCCCCCACTGCAGCCTGCTCCCGCCCTCGAACCCCCGGCAGGTCTCAAGCGAGGGCCACGGTCCCGGCGGGGTCCTCGGCATCGACCACCTCGACGACGCCACCATCGTCACCGCCAGCGGTGACATCGACGTCGCCACGGGCGACGCGCTGCGTGCCGCGCTGCGCGAGGCGGGCGAGGCAGGAGCACCCGTGCTGGTCGACCTGAGCCGCGTGCGCGCCATCGACTCCACCGGCCTCGGCCTGCTGGTGCGGGCCCACCTCGACGCCCGCGAGCGGGGACAGACGCTCTGCCTCGCCGCGCCGTCGCGGTTCATCCGGACCGTCCTGCACACGATGCGCCGGGACGGCGTCTTCCCGATCTTCGACAGTCCCGAGGACGCCCTGGACCGGATGGCCCGGCCGGCGCTGTCACGGCGGTGACGCCCACGGCCGAGACGTGACGCCGACCAGGCCGGCGACCGGTCACGACCACGCGGAGACATCCCACGAGCCCGCACGTTCCGTCCTCCCGACGACGACGCCACGCACCTGCAACGAGATCCGTGGGCCGCGGGTTCACGCCGACGACCAACGCCTTCGCAGGGTGTCCAGGCCGGCCGGGGTGATCTCACCGAGGACGCGGAGCCGGGCCATCCCGCCGTCCGGGTAAGCGTCGAGGCGTACCCAGGTGACGGCGTCCGCTTCCGCGACCAGGAAGCGGTGCCGGGTGTCGGGTTGCAGGCGGGTGACCGGCAGGAGGTCGAACCAGCCGTCCGGGTCGTCCGGGTCGGAGGCGCAGCCGCGCACCGCCGCCGCCCCGGGCGCGTTGCCCTTGAAGTGGCTGGTGTCCAGCTCGACGAGGCGGACGACGCCGGGCGCGGCCAGGCGCAGCAGGACCCAGTCGTTGCCGTCGTCGCGGCGGCGTGCCGTCTCCCAGCCCTCCCCCATGGTGCGGGCCCGGCCGGGGGCGATCAGGTTGTGGGGCGTGCCGTAGAACATGTCGCTGCATCCGACGACGAGACCCCCGTGTTCCAGGGCCGCCAGGTCGACCAGACCGCCGGTGAGGAACCGGGGGTCCGGGGTCGCCTCGCCGTGCACCCGCAGCCGGGCGACACCGCCGTCCGGGAAGATCGACAGGCGTACGTGGGTGACCCGGTGGCCCGGTTCGACGGAGAAGACGTTGCGGGTGTCGCCGGCGAGCGCCGCCCGGGGCACAAGCGGCGTCCAGGTCGCGTCGGCAAGTTCCTCGGGTGCCGGATGCCCGTCCAGCCGGCACGCGTCGACGGCCGCGTACGGCGGGTAGTTGCCGGTGAAGTGGCTGGTGTCCACGACGACCGTGTGCACGATCCCGGGTACGCCCAGCCGCACGATGGCGTGGTCGTGCCCGGGCGTACGCCGCCGACGGGTCTCCCACCCCTCGTAGACCTGGCCCTTGGCCCCGAAGGTGCCCGGGGTGAACGTCGGCGGCTTCGGGTCGACGAGGTGGTCGGCGGGGGCGAAGAACTCGTCGTTGGCGTGGACGACGCCACCGGACAGCGCCCGGGAGGCGAGGTCGGGAAGTGTGCTCATCGGCTGCTCCGGGAGATGAGGCGACCCCGTGGCGGCCCGTCCGGCGAGACCGGCTGGCCACGCAGCCACACGCCGCGTACGACGCCGTGCAGCGTCCGCCCGGCGTACGGGGTGACGGGATGACGGTGGCGCAGCGTCGTCGGGTCGACCACGAACGGCTCGTCCGGTGCGAAGGCGACGAGATCGGCGTCGAAGCCGGGAGCGATGCGGCCCTTGGTGCCCAGTCCGGCGATCTCGGCGGGCCGCTGCGCCATCCACCGGACGACGTCCACCAGCCGGTACCCGCGCCGCCGCGCACTGCTCCAGATGGCCGGCAGCCCGATCTGCAACGACGAGATGCCTCCCCACGCGGCGGCGAAGTCACCGCTCGGCGGCCTCTTCAGGGCCGGTGTGCTGGGTGAGTGGTCGGAGACGACGCAGTCGATGACCCCGGCGACCAGACCCGTCCAGAGCCGGTCCTGGTTGGCGCGATCCCGGATCGGCGGGCAGCACTTGTACTCGGTGGCGCCGTCGGGCACCTCCTCGGCGGTCAGGCAGAGGTAGTGCGGGCAGGTCTCGACAGTGACGCTGACGCCCGCGCCCCGCGCGGCGGCGATCAGCGGCAGGGCGTCGGCCGACGACAGGTGCAGGATGTGGACCCGTGCGGCGGCGCGTCGGGCGGCGTCCAGCACCCCGGCGATGGCCGCCGTCTCGGCGTTCGGTGGCCTTGACGCCACGAAGTCGGCGTAGCGGCGCGACGGTGGTGCGGCGCTGATGTCGTCGGGGTTCTCGGCGTGCACGATGAACAGGGCGTCGACCGCGCGGAGCGCGGTGTCGAGCGCCGGTGGGTCCAGCGGCGGGAACTCCGGCACGCCGGAGTCGACGAGGAAACACTTGAAGCCGAGGACACCGGCGCGGTGCAGCGCCGCGAGGTCTCCGGCGTTGCCGGGCACCGCGCCACCCCAGAACCCGACGTCCGCGTGCACCCTGCCATCGGCGGCGCGACGCTTCACGTCGAGGGCCGGCACCGACACGGTCGGCGGCAGGGAGTTCAGCGGCATGTCGACGATCGTCGTCACGCCGCCGGCTATCGCGGCGCGGGTGGCCGAGGCGAAACCCTCCCATTCGGTACGCCCGGGTTCGTTGACGTGCACATGGGTGTCGACGAGGCCGGGCAGCAGGGTCAGGTCGCCGAGGTCGGTGACCGGCCCGTCGGGTACGGCGAAGTGGTCGGTCACCGCCTCGACGCGTCCGTCGGTGACGCAGACCGTCGCCGGCCGCTCGCCCTGCGGGGTGACGACCCGCGTCGAGCGCAGGACGAGGTCGTAGCTCACAGCGCCTCCAGGGTGGCTCGGTCGACGCCGACCTCGTCCGGGTCGAGCGCGCCGCAGTCGAGGCCACGGCGCAGGAACCCGGCCAGCGCGTGCGCGGTCGCCGGTTCGTCCAGCACGCCCCCGGCCCGGCGGTCCAGGTACGCGGTGAGGCGTTCCACGGTGGCCGTGCGGCTCTCGCGGAAGAAGGCGTAGGTGGCGGCGTACCGGGTGGGCAACTGCGCGGGATGCAGGTCCCAACCCTGGTAGAAGCCCCGCGCGAGGGACCGCCGGATGAGGCTCGTGTGCAGCCGCCAGGCCCGGTGTACGGCCGTCGCGTCGCCGACCGGGAGCACGTTCGACGAGCCGTCGCTGAGGCGTACGCCGGTGCCGGCCGCCGCCGCCTGCATGACGGCCTTGGCGTGATCGGCTACGGGATGGTCGAGCGACTGGTGGGCGGCGGCGACGCCGCAGGCGGCGCTGTAGTCGTACGTGCCGTAGTGCAGCCCGACGCAGCGGCCCTGGGCGGCGGTGATCATGCGGGCGACGGTGGCGGTGCCGTCCGCGCCCAGCACCGCCTCCGGGGTCTCGATCTGCAACTCGAAGCGCAGGCTCGCGGCCGGCAGCGCGTACGCGGCCTCCAACGCCGCGCACAGCAGGGACATCGCCGCGACCTGCTCGACGGCCCGGACCTTCGGCAGGGTGACGACGAAACCGGGTGGGGGTGGACCGAGCGCGTCGAGGAACACGTCGAGGGTACGGATCGCCCGGTCCCGGCTGTCGGGGTCGAGGCTCTTGCAGCGCAGCCCGACGAACGCGGGGCGCGGGCCGTCCCGCAGCGCCTTCGCGGCGACGCGGGCGGTCTCGTCCTCCTCGTCGTCGTCGCGTACGCCGTAGCCGTCCTCGAAGTCGAGACGGAGATCCTCGATGGGTTCGGTGGACAGCTTGGCGATCACGCGGTCGCGCAGCTCCACCGGGAAGGGCAGGGGTGGGCACGCGTCGAGCGCTTCCAGCGCCTGCTCGCCCCACCGCCGGCACAGGTCCGGGGTGTACCGGTCCGCCGGGACGTACACGGTGTGCACCGGCTGCCGGCCGGGGGCCTCACCCGGGTAGCGCCGCCGCAGCGCCTCGTCGACCGGCGCGAGCCGGCGGTCCAGTTCGAGGCCGGTCCGCTCGTGCAGTCGGCGGCCCATCAGTCGACGACCGCGTACGCGGGCACCGTGAGGAAGTCGACGAACTCGTCGTCCAGTGCGCCCCGCTCGACGAGGGCACGTGCGTCCGGCCACCGTCCGGCCGCGAAGGCGGTCTCCCCCACGGTGTGCCGGATCGCGGCCAGCTCCTCCCCCACGACGCGTCGGACGAGGTCCGCGGAGACCGTCTCGCCGGTGTCGGCCAGCCGGACACCCTGGTGCGCCCACTGCCAGACCTGGGCGCGGGAGATCTCGGCGGTGGCCGCGTCCTCCATGAGGTTGTTGATGGCGACGGCCCCGACGCCCCGGAGCCAGGCCTCCAGGTATCGCAGCGCGACCGAGACGTTGGTCCGCAGCCCGGCCGAGGTGACCTCGCCGCCCGCGACCGTGAAGTCGAGCAGCCGGTCGGCGGGCACGCGCACGTCGTCGCGCGTGCGGTCCAGTTGGTTGTCCCGCTGCCCGAGCACACCGTCGAAGACCTCCCGGCAGACCGGCACCAGCGCGGGGTGGGCCACCCAGGAGCCGTCGAAGCCGTCGTTCGCCTCGCGCTCCTTGTCCGCGCGGACCTGCGCGAAGGCCGCCGCGTTCCGCTGCGCGTCACCGCCGGGAACGAAGGCCGACATGCCGCCGATCGCCACCGCGCCACGGCGGTGACAGGTCGCGACGAGCAGATCGGTGTACGCGCGCAGAAACGGCGCGGTCATCGTGATCGCGGCACGGTCGGGCAGGACGGTGCGCTCGCGGAAGTTCTTGATGATGGAGAACAGGTAGTCCCAGCGCCCCGCGTTGAGCCCGGCGGCGTGCGGTCCCAGCGCGTGCAGGATCTCGTCCATCTCGAACGCCGCCGTGATGGTCTCGATGAGCACGGTCGCACGGATCGCGCCGCGTCCGATGCCGAGCGTGTCCTCGGCGTACGCGAACACGTCGTGCCAGAGCCGCGCCTCCCGGTGGCTCTCCAGCTTCGGCAGGTAGTAGTACGGGCCGACGCCCCGCGCGATCGACTCCCGCGCGTTGTGAAAGGCGTGCAGGCCGAAGTCGACGAGCGCGCCGGCGGCCGGCACGCCGTCGACCAGCACGTGACGCTCGTCGAGATGCCAGCCCCGTGGTCGTACGACGATGGTGGCGAGCGGTCCGTCGGCGCGCAGGGCGTAGTGCCGCCCGTCCGGCGCGTCGTGGGTGATCGTGGCGCGGACGGCGTCGTACAGGTTGATCTGCCCGGCCATGACGTTCGCCCAGTGCGGCGTGTTGGCGTCCTCCAGGTCGGCGAGCCAGACCTGCGCGCCGGAGTTGAGCGCGTTGATGGCCATCTTCCGGTCGGTGGGTCCGGTGATCTCCACGCGCCGGTCGACGAGACCGGGTGGTGGCGGGGGGACCCGCCACTCGGATTCGCGGATGTCCTTCGTCTCGGTCAGGAAGTCGAGTCGGCCGGTCCGGGCGGTCTCCGCGCGTCGCCGGGCGCGACGGGCGAGCAGTTCCGCACGGCGGGCGTCGAAGCGCCGGTGCAGCCCGCTGACGAACTCCAGCGCCTCGGGGCTGAGGATTTCCCGTTCGGTCATCGTCGGCACGTGCACTCCTGTCCTGGCTGTCGGGTGGGCCGTCACCGGGTTGCGTCGCGCAGCCGACCCGCTGCCCGTCGGGCCCGCAGGAGCAGGTCCCGTTCGTCGACGGTGGTCAGACGGCCGCCCTCGACGACCGGTCGACCGCCGACGAGCAGCAGCTCCACCGGCGGCGGCGCGCCGAGGACGAGGGCGGCGACCGGATCGGCGATGTCGGCGTGGCCGAGCCCGTCGAGACGCCAGAGCGCGACATCGGCCAGCTTGCCCACCTCCAGTGAGCCGATCTCGTCGGAGCGGCCGAGGCAGCGGGCGCCGCCACGGGTGGCGAGGGTGAGCGCCTCGCGCGCGGTCAGGGCGGTCGGCCCACCCCGCAGGCGGGCCACCAGCAGCGCCTGGCGCACCTCCGCGACCATCTGTCCGGCCTCCTGGGAGGCGGCGCCGTCGACGCCGAGTCCGACGGACGCGCCGGCGTCGAGCAGGTCCCGCACGGGGGCGATACCCGCGCCGAGCCGGGCGTTCGAGCTGGGACAGTGGGCCAACGACGTGCCGGTCGCCGCCATCCGCCCGATCGCGTCGGCGTCCAGGTGCACGCCGTGCGCGAGCCAGACGTCGTCGCCGAGCCAGCCCAGCCGCTCGGCGTACTCGGCGGGCGCGCAGCCGTGCGTGGCCCGGCAGTAGTCCTCCTCGTCCACGGTCTCGGCCAGGTGGGTGTGCAGCCGGACGCCCCGGTCCCGCGCCAACGCGGCGGCGTCCCGCATCAACCGTTCGCTCGCGGAGAACGGGGAGCAGGGGCCGACCGCGACCCGGACCATCGCGTCCGGTGCGGGGTCGGAGAAGCGGTCGATCGCGTCGGCCGTCGCGGCCAGCGCGGCGTCGGTGTCCTCCACGAGGTGGTCCGGAGGCAGACCACCGGCGGACGCGCCGAGGTCCATGGAGCCGCGGACGGGGTGAAAGCGCAGCCCCACCCGGCCCGCCTCGGCCACCTCGGCGGCGAACAGGTCGCCGGCCCCCGCCGGGAACACGTAGTGGTGGTCGGTTGTCGTGGTGCAGCCGGACAGCGCGAGCCAGCCCAGCCCCGCGCCGACGGCCGCCGAGACGTCCTCCTCGCCGATGCGCGCCCACACCGGATACAGCTCGGTGAGCCAGCCGAACAGGTCGGCCTGCTGCGCGAACCCCCGGGTGACCCACTGGTAGAGGTGGTGGTGGGTGTTGACCAGCCCCGGCGTGGCGAGGCACCCGGTGCCGTCGACGCGCCGGACCGGCACCGCCTCGTCCGTAGCGGCCGCCGGGCCGGGCCCGACGGCGACGATCCGTCCACCCTCGACGACCAGGTGCCCGCGCTCGTACTCGCGGCCCGTGCCGTCGACCGTCGCGACCGCGCAGCCCTCGATGACGATGCGCTCCGGCCGGGGCGGAGTCACACGTCCCACCACGACTCGACCCACCGTGGCGCGTCGTCGCGACGCACGGCGCCCTCGATCAGCCCGTACGGGCGGTCGGGGGCGTGGAACACCTCGTTGGGGTTGTCGAGCCCGAAGGGTGCGAGGTCGACGAGGAAGTGGTGCTTGTTGGGCAGCGACATCCGTACCTCGGTGATCTCCGGCCGGTTTTCGAGGACCCGCTGCCCCATCGCGTGCAGGGTCTGTTGCAGGGAGAGGCTGTGCGTGTCGACGAACGCCTCGACGAGGTGCCGCCGTACCTCGCCGAACGAGACCGCCCAGTCGTCGCTCCCGCTCGTCGCGTGTCGCCAGCGGGCGTCCACCGCCGTGGCCAGGATCCGGTCGTGCGCCTCGGGCAACGTCGTGTACGCGTCCCGCACGAAGCCGAAGAACTCCGAGTCGGTCGTGTTCATCAGCACCATCCCGGTCAGCCCGGAGACGACGACGGCGTCCGACCCGTCGACGGTGACCGTCGCCGTCCGCGTCTCGGCCCCCGAGCGGGCGAACGAGTGCGGCCCCAGGCGTCCCCAGGCGTGCTCATGGATGTCGACGGTCGCCCGGGTGACGGCGGGCTGTGACTCGACGAAGTGCCGTGCCAGACGCAGCCCGAAGTCCTCGATCGCGCCGACGCCGTGGCGGCGGGCGAAGGCGTACACCGTGTTCTTCTGGCTGTCGGTCGGCAGGACCTTGCTGTTGTCGCCGGTCAGGTGGGTGTCGGCCAGGTCGCCGGCGAGCGCGACGCCGACCGTCAGGTCGGTCAGGTCGTGCCGTTCGCCGTGGCGGACGACGTGGACCAGCCGCACTTCGGCCTTGCCGTACTGGTGGGGGCCGAGAACAACGTCCAACGGGTCAACTCCCTCGATACGTCGAATAGCCGTACGGGCTCAGCAGCAGGGGCACGTGCACGTGCCGCCAGACATCCGTGACCACGAACACCACCGACACCTCCGGGAAGAACGCCCCGAGGCCGAGGTAGCCGGCGGTGTCGAAGCAGAGTCGGTACGTCCCCCGGGCCCAGCGCCGCTTGGGCACCCAGTCACGCAGCCGCCCGTCGGGGTCCGTACGCCCCGTGGCGACGTCGATCCACCGGTCGCCGCTCCAGCGGTACAGGTGCACCGCCACTCCCTGGGCCGGTTCCCCGCGGGCGGTGTCGAGGACGTGCGTGGAGAGGCTCACTCGGCCATCAGCCTCGTCAGTCGCAGCGCCGTGATCCGGGTCAGCTCGGCCCGGACCACCTCCCGCTCGGCCGCCGCGCCGTTGGCGAGCCGGGCGGTGGCGGCGGCGGCGATCTCCGCGGGCGACCGTCCGTTCGCGAAGATCAGGAAGAGGTGGCCGAAGCGGGCCTCGTAGGCGCGGTTGACCTCGTGCAGGGCGAGCCGGGTCCCCTCGTCGCTGTCCGCGACGCCGGCCTGCTCGCGGCGGGACCAGGTCGCGTCGCGCCCGTCGCCGTCGGCCCGTTGCCCGATCCGGGGATGCGCCGCCAGCGCCTCGGCGATGTCGGGCCAGGGCAGGGCGGCGAGCGTCGCGGATCCCGTGGCGACGAGCGCCTCCGGTGTGGCGTAGGGACGGGCGGCGACCACGGCCCGCGCCCACGACGGCGACGCGCAGCACGCCGACAGCTCCCGCTCGGCGTCGGCCGCCGGCAGCGCGTTGAACCACGTCAGACGTTCGTGCACCGGACCTCCCCTCCACTTCGCGGTGGCGGTAGTCAAACAGCGACATCGACCCGGGTGCATTGGGCGAGCGAACCGAACTTGAAACATTGCCGCCCTACGGTCTCTGGAGCTTCCTCCAAGGCAAGGAGTTGTCGATGCGCCTCAACGACCTCCTGGGCCAGACCGGCCTCAAACTGACGTTGCTCAGCGGCCACAGCCAGGGCGAGCGGGTGATCCAGCAGTTCTTCACCACCGACCTGCTCGACCCGAGCCGTTACCTGTCCGGCGGCGAGGTGGTGCTCACCGGTCTCATGTGGAGACGCGGGCCGACGGACTCCGAGGTGTTCGCGGCGGCCGTCGCGCGGGCGGGCGTCAGCGCGGTCGGGGCCGGCGCGGCGGCGTTCGGCACCGTCCCGGCCGATGTCGTCGAGGCGTGCGCACGTCACGACGTCCCCGTGTTCGAGGTGCCCGTCGAGGTGTCCTTCACCGTCATCAGCGATGCGATCGGCGCCGCCCTGCGGGTCGAGAGAGCCACCGGACTGGCCGCGACCGTGCATCGGCACCAGGGTCTGATCGCGGCGCTCACCGAGGACGCGCACCTCGCCGACCTGCTGCCGTCGGCCGCCGCCGAGATCCCCTGCTGGGTCCTGTCGCCCACCGGCCGGATCGTCGCGGGCACCGCCCCGATCGACGGCGACCTGTGCGCCCGTCTGGCGCGTGCGTTCCTGACCGCCCCTCGGCTGCCCCACGTCCTCGGCGTCGGCCGGGACCGGCGCGTCTCGCTCTTCGGCGCGAGTGCCCACCCGGGCCGGCGGGTCGGCGCGTGGTTCCTGGCCTGCGCGGGCGACGTGACCACCTGGGAGCCCGAGCGCCGCCAGGCCGTCGAGGGGCTGGTCACCCTGCTCACCCTCGAACGCGCCCACCTCGACCGGCACCTGCACGTCGAGCGTCGCCTCGCCGCGCTCCTGCTGCGACCGCTGGTCGGCGGAGCCACACCCGCCGAGATCGCGGCGCGTCTCGAAGCGTGTCGCCTGGACCCGGACGCCACCTTCCTCGCCCTCACCGCCGGAACCGCGACGGCGGCGCCCGACGATCTGCCGCTCACCGTCGTCGAGGAGGTCGTGCGGCCGCTGGCGCCCACGTCGGCCATCGCGGCCGTCGGTGACGAGGTCCACGCGGTCATCCCCGTCGACTCCCCCAGCGAGGTCAGCCCGGCCGACCTCGTGGAGGCGATCCGCCAGGCGATGCGGGCACTGACACCGGCTCTGGGCGCGGAGCGGTTCGCCATCGGGATCAGCGCCGCGGCATCCGGGGTCGACGCGCTGGACACTGCTGTCGAGGAGGCCCGCCACGCCTACCGGTACGCCGTCACCGGGCAGGAGCGGGTGGCGGTGGTGTCCAGCTCAGACCTGTCCTCGCACGCGCTGCTGCTGGCCGGCGTCCCGACCGAGGCCCGGCGGGCGTTCCACCGCCGGCTGTTGCGCCCCCTCGCCGAGTACGACCGCGCGCACGACGCCCGCCTCGTGCACACCCTCGACATGTTCCTGCGCTGCGACGGCTCGTGGACCCGCACGGCGAAGGAACTGCACGTGCACGTCAACACCCTGCGCTACCGCATCCAGCGCATCGAGCAGCTCACCGGCCGCAAGCTGCACCGCTTCGACGACCGCGTCGACCTGTACCTCGCGCTGCAACTGCAACGCCACTAGGGCCCGCTGTACGAACGCCCAACTCGCGGCGCTGAGCGCACGACCGCGTTCGTGTCGTGCGCCAATGGGCTGCGACCCTCCGCACTGCTGAGATGGCTGTCAGGTGAGCCGACCGGGTTCGCGGGACGGGGTGTGCGGGGTGGATCTGAACTCGGTACGGACCGTGGTGCCGGCGGCGGCGGCCGGTCGCTGGCAGCCGGGCGACGCCTGGCTCGCCGGTGGCACGTACCTGTTCTCCGAACCGCAGCGGCACCTCCGCCGGCTCCGCGACCTGACCGGCGAGGACTGGCCGCCGGTGACCGACACGCCGCGCGGCCTGGACATCGCCGCGACGTGCACGATCGCGGAGCTGGCCCGTTCCACGGCGGTGCAGCCGTCGGCACTGCGGGATCTGATCCAGAAGTGCTGCGAGGCGTTCCTCGCCTCGTTCAAGATCTGGAACACGGCGACCGTCGGTGGAAACCTGTGCACGGCGCTGCCGGCCGGCCCGATGATCTCGCTGGGCGCGGCCCTGGACGGCACCTGCCTGCTGCTGACCGCCGAGGGCGGCCGGCGTGAGCTGGCGGTCGCCGACTTCGTGACGGGCGAGGGCACGACGCCCCTCGTACCCGGGGAGTTTCTGCGGTCGATGACCCTGCCCGCCGCCACCCTGCGCAGCCCGACGGCGTTCCGCCGGGGATCCCTGTTCGTCGGCGGCCGGTCCGCCGCGCTGCTGGTCGGCCGCACCGACCCGGACGGGTCGTTCGTGCTCACCGTGACCGCGTCCACGGTACGGCCGGTGCAGCTCCGGTTCGACGCCCTGCCCACGGCCGGGACCCTGCGGCAGGCCGTCACCGACGACATCCCCGCCGAGCGGTACGTCGACGACGTGCACGGTCTGCCGCGGTGGCGACGCCACCTCACCCTGCTGTTCGCCGAGCAGATCCGCGCCGAACTCGCCGGAAGGAGCACGCGGTGACCGCCAGAGGAATCGTGGTCGACGGGACGGCGTGCACCCAGGCGCCCCGGCCCGGCCAGTGCCTGCGCACCTACCTGCGCGAACGCGGTCGCTTCGGGGTCAAGAAGGGCTGCGACACGGGCGACTGCGGTGCCTGCACGGTGCACGTCGACGGCCAACCCGTGCACAGCTGCGTCTACCCGGCGGTCCGGGCCCGGGGTCGTCAGGTCACCACCATCGGCGGCCTGGCCACGCCCGACGGCCTGCACCCCGTGCAGCAGCGCTTCCTGGACGCGCAGGGCTTCCAGTGCGGTTTCTGCACGGCCGGGTTCATCATGACGGCCGCCGCGCTCGACGAGCGCCAACTCGGCGCGCTTCCGCAGGCGTTGAAGGGCAACCTGTGCCGCTGCACCGGCTACCGGGCGATCGAGGACGCCGTTCGCGGTGACCGCCACGTCCACGAGCCGGCCTCGGGCGCGGCGGTCGGGGCCAACGTGGCGGCGCCGGCCGGTCGGGAGGTGGTCACCGGCGCGGCCCGGTACACGTTCGACGTCGACGTGCCCGGTCTGCTGCACCTGAAGGTGCTGCGCTCGCCCCACCCGCACGCGCGGATCCTGGCCGTCGACACCTCCGCGGCGCTCGCTCTACCGGGCGTCCACGCGGTGCTCACCCACGCGGACGCCCCCGATCGCCTGTATTCGACCGCGCAGCACGAGCACCCGAGCGACGACCCGGCCGACACCCGGCTCCTGGACGACGTGGTGCGCCACGTGGGCCAGCGGGTCGCCGCCGTCGTCGCGGACACCGAGGCCGCCGCCGAGGAGGGCTGCCGACGCGTCGTCGTGCGCTACGAGGTGCTACCGGCGGTCGTCGACCCGGAGGAGGCCATGGCGCCGGGCGCGCCGGTCCTGCACGGCGACCGGGACGCCGAGGCCGGCATCGCCCGACCGGCCGACAACGTGGTCGGCGAGATCCACGCCGAGGTCGGCGACGTGGACGCCGGGCTCGCGGCCGCCGACCTGGTCCATCGGCAGACGTTCCGCACCCAACGGGTGCAGCACGCCAGCCTGGAGACGCACGGGGCGCTGGCCTGGGTCGACGACGACGGACGGGTGACCGTACGCTCCAGCACCCAGACGCCGTTTCTCACCCGCCGCGCGCTGTGCCGGCTGTTCGACCTGCCGCTGGACCGGGTGCGGGTGCTCACCGGCCGGGTCGGTGGCGGGTTCGGTGGCAAGCAGGAGATGCTCGTCGAGGACCTCGTCGTCCTCGCCGCGCTGCGGACCGGTCGCCCGGTGAAACTCGAACACACCCGCGCGGAGCAGTTCACCGCCACCACCACCCGGCACCCCTTCACCGTCGAGGTGACGGCCGGCGCCCGTCGGGACGGCACCCTGACCGGCATCCGCCTGCGGGTCGTCTCCAACACCGGGGCGTACGGCAACCACGGGCCCGGTGTGCTGTTCCACGGCTGCCACGAATCCCTGTCGGTGTACCGGTGCCCGAACAAGAGAGTCGACGGGTACGCGGTCTACACCAACACCGTCCCCGCCGGCGCGTTCCGCGGCTACGGCCTAGGGCAGGTCAGCTTCGCTGTCGAGTCGGTTCTCGACGAGTTGGCGCGACGCCTCGACCTCGACCCGGTCGCCCTGCGCGCCCGCAACGTCGTACGCCCCGGTGAACGACTCGTTCCTCCGGCCGGCCACGACGACGACCTGACCGTCGGCAGCTACGGCCTCGACCAGTGTCTGGACGTGGTCGCCGCCGCCGCGAGGGACGCGGGACCGCCCGCACCGCCCGGTTGGCTCACCGGGCACGGCATGGCCCTGTCGATGATCGCCACCGCGCCACCCGGCGGGCACCACGCGGACGCCCGGGTGACGCTGCTGCCCGACGGGCGTTTCGAGGTCGCCGTCGGCACCGCCGAGTTCGGCAACGGCAGCACCACCGTGCACCAGCAGCTCGCCGCCGAGACGCTGGGCACGACGCCCGACCGGATCGCCATCCGCCAGTCCGACACGGACCTGGTCGGGCACGACACCGGGGCGTTCGGCAGCACCGGCACGATCGTCGCGGGCACCGCCGTCCTGCACGCCTGTCGGGCGCTGCGCGACCGCCTGCTCGCGCTCGCGTCCGCGCACACCGGCGTACCGGTCGCGCACTGCCGGCTCGACGCCGACGCCCTCGACTGCGCCGGCGACCGGCTACCCCTGCCGGACCTGTGGGATCTCGCCCAGTCGGCCGGCGAGCAGACGGCCGCCGACGGGCACTGCGCGGGCACGCCACGGTCGGTGGCGTTCAACACGCAGTGGTTCCGGGTCGCGGTCGATCCGGACACGGGCGAGATCCGCATCCTGCGCAGCGTCCACGCCGCCGACGCCGGCACGGTCGTGAACCCCATGCAGTGCCGGGGCCAGGTCGAGGGCGGGGTCGCCCAGGCCATCGGGGCCGCCCTGTGCGAGGAGGTACGCGTCGACCCGGGAGGTACCGTCACCACCGCCGCGTTCCGCCAGTACCACCTGCCGACCCTCGCCGACCTTCCGCGCACCGAGGTCCACTTCGCCCGGACGCGCGACGCCGTCGGGCCGCTGGGCGCGAAGTCTATGAGTGAGAGCCCGTTCAATCCGGTCGCGGCGGCGCTGGCGAACGCCCTGCGCGACGCGACCGGCATCCGCTTCACCGATCTGCCACTCACCGCCGACCGGGTCTGGCTCGCTCTGCACGAACATCGCTCAGCACCGAGAATTACCTGATGGTCACGTGAACGGGTACGTTACTCGCCATTCACACGGATCACTGACCATGAGCGCGAAGATCAAGCAATCTCCTTCGAGGGCGCCCGAATGGCGCTTCCACCGATGGTTCGATGAGGAGTATCCCTTGCGTTCCCTTCCTATGCGCGCGGCTCTGGCCACGGCCGCGGCGACACTCGTCGTGCTGGGCACCGCGCCGGCCCCGGCGCAGGCCGCGCCGATCGAGGTGCAGATCCTCGGCTTCAACGACTTCCACGGCCGCCTGGAGGCGCCCACGGCGGGTGTCGGTGGCGCCGCGCAGATGGCCGGCATGATCAAGCAGTTGCGGGCGGCCAACACCAACACGCTGGTCATGTCGGCTGGTGACAGCATCGGCGCGTCCCCGTTCATTTCGCTCGTGCAGAAGGACGAGCCCACGATCGACTTCCTCAAGATGATCGGGGTCGACGCGTCGAGCATTGGCAACCACGAACTCGACCGCGGATTCGATGACCTCAACGACCGGGTCATCCCGCGCGCCGGCTTCCCGTACCTGGCCGCGAACGTGTACCGGGGTACCGAGGCCGCTCCCGGTCGCCTGGCGGAGTCCACCGTGCTGACGGTCGGCGGCGTCCGCATCGGCGTCGTCGGCGCGGTCACCCTGGAGACCTCGTCGCTGGTGTCACCGGCCGGCATCCCGGGCCTGACCTTCAAGGACCCGACCGCCGAGGCGAACCGCGTCGCGGCGAAGCTGAAGGCCGACGACGACGTGGACGCCGTCGTGCTCCTCGTGCACGAGGGCTCGGAGGCGAGCGGCACGGACGCCGCCGCCTGCGCCGCCGTGGCGGACCCGACCACTCCCTTCGGCAAGATCGTGACCGGCGCCAGCGCCGACATCAACGTCATCATCTCGGGTCACACCCACGTCCCGTACAACTGCTCGTACGACGTGCCGAAGCTGGGGCACAAGCGGCCCGTCCTGCAGACCGGCCGGTACGGGGACGCGTTGGACCAGGTCAAGCTCACCGTCGCCGACGGTAAGGTGACCGCCGCCGAAGGCGCGCTCCTCCCGATCAAGGGCTACCCGGCGGACCCGGCGGTCGCGCAGTTCATCGCCGACACCAAGGCCGAGGCCGACGTGCAGGGCAAGGTGAAGATCGGCGAGATCACCGCCGACATCAAGCGCGCCGTCACCGCCGAGGGCGTCGAGGACCGTGGGAACGAGTCGACCCTCGGCAACTTCATCGCGGACGTCCAGTTGGAGGGCACCCGCCCGGCCAACCGGGGCGGCGCGCAGATCGCCTTCATGAACCCGGGCGGCCTGCGCTCCGACTTCGTCAAGAGCCCCGACGGCACGGTCACCTTCGCCGACGCCGCCACCGTCCAGCCGTTCGCCAACGACGTGATCACCAAGACCTACACCGGCGCGGAGATCAAGGAGACGCTGGAGCAGCAGTGGCAACCGGCGGGCGCGTCGCGGCCCTTCCTGCAGCTCGGTGTCTCGAAGGGATTCAGCTACGTCTACGACCCGAACGGTCCGGCCGGCAACCGGGTCATCGCCGACCGCATCTTCCTCAACGGCACGGTCATCGACCCGAAGGGCACCTACCGGGTGACGGTCAACTCGTTCCTGGCCTCCGGCGGCGACAACTTCAAGGCGCTCGCCGGCGGCGTCGACCCGCTCGCGACCGGCGACAACGACCTCACCGTGCTCGTCGACTACTTCCGGGCGAAGTCCCCGGTCACCGCCGACACTGTGGAGCGCGTGTACACCGTGGACCAGCCGGGTGCCCCGGTCGGCGGCGGCCCCAGCGGTGAGCCCACCGTCAGCCCCAGCGGCGGCACCGGCAACGGCGGCGGGGCCGGCGAACCCGGCCTGCCGATCACCGGCGTCAAGGCCCTCACGATCGCCGGCGCCGGCATCCTCCTGTTGCTGGCCGGCGCCGTCGCGCTCGTCGCGGCCCGGCGGCGACGCATCCGCCTGACCGTCGAGTGACGCGGAGCTGAGACGAACGGTCGTCCCCGGAAGCCCGCGCGGCTTCCGGAGACGTCGTCGGCCCGTCACACCGCCCGGGTCAGCCGCAGCAACCGCCAGACGGTACGCAGTGACACGCTCGGGTAGAAGCCGACGTACTCGGGCGTCACCCGCGGCTGCCACTTCTCCTTGAACTCGGCCTGACTGCGGGCCGGGTAGATCCAGTCCCCGTGCTCGGCGATGAAACCGATCAGCCGGTCCGTGCCCCGGTGGCTGCCACCGGCCGGCTGGTGCCGGGGCGACATCTCCCGGAACGGCGTGAGGCCCAGGTGCAGCCAGCGCGCGCCCTCGGCCTGGAAACGCTGCGACGCGACCACGAACGCCAAGTCGACCGCGCCGGGTGGCGCGTCGGGCTCGCGGCGCGTGATGTCATACAGCCAGCCGCCCTCGCGGCCGAACGCCGGGGAGTACGACACGTACGCCACCGGCTCACCGTCGGACAACGCGAGGAACAGCCGGCGTACGGGATCGTCCTGGCGGGCACGTTCACCGACCAGGAACTCGATCTGCTTGACGTGCCGGCCCTTGTCCGCGAGCCAACGGGCGTCCAGGGCGTCCAGCCGCGCGGCGAGCGCCGCGTCGTACGGCACGTCCCGGCCGGCCTCCACGACGGTGACCCCGGCCCGCCGGGAGCGCGCCAACTTGTTGCGGACCTTTTCGAACTTGCGGCCGCGCAGGCTGAAGCTGTCCAGGTCGATCGAGTACGCGGCGCCGAGCTGACTGAGCTGGTAACCGAACTCGGCGTACAGGTCGAGGTCGTCCGGGGTGAGCTGAACCGCGCACAGCCGCCGGCCCTCCTGCTGCGCCCAGCCGTGGAACGCCCCGAGCAGCCGCTTGCGGTCCTCCGGGTCGGCGTAGACGCTGCCCAGTTGCACGGCGTGCCGCCGCCCGGCCGGCCGGTACGCGATGAACCCGTCGAGACCGGGCACCGTGAAGTGCCGCGTGTCCCTGTTCAGCGCCAGCGCGGCGCTGGAGTGTTGCGCGTGCCGGCGCAGGACGGCCAGGGCGGTCATCGGTTCCATGGCGGCGGCCTCCACCTGTCAGGGAGCGGACGGGTCACGGCGGGTCGCCGCGCGCCGGCGTGCCCACGCGAGCTGGACAAGGTCCACGGCCTCACGCCCGACGGCCGAGGCGGGTTCGCCGCCGGTGACACGGTGGGCGACGGCACCCACCAGCCGGGGCAGGGTGAGCAGCCGGTCGGCGTCGAGCCGGTCACCCATCACGTCGTCGAGCCGGCCCACGGCCCGGGGGTTGCGCCGGAGGCCGGCGAGGAACGCGTGCTCCATCGCGGTGACCGTGCCGCCCCGGCCGATGTCCTGGCCGTACCAGTGGTTCGGCAACTCGGCCCGGTCCCGGTCCCGAGCCCACCGGGCCAGCCCCGACGACAGCGCCGCCGGCTGCTCCCAGTGCGCGGTGAGCACCGCCGCGAGTGCGCGGGCGTTGCGCAGCGCGTCGTTGATCCCGTGTCCCAGGGTGGCGTCCTTGGCGTGCCCGGCGTCGCCCACCAGCGCCCAGCCCGGGCCGAACGGCTGGCGGAAGAAGGACGGGTACCGCACCACGCGGTGGAGGTCCCCCACCGGCTCGCCGGCGGCGGCGAGGTGGCCCACCTCCGGGCTGACCGACTCGACGTGCCGCAGGAACCCGGCCACCTTCCGACCCGCCAGCTCGCCCTGTAGGCGCTCCGGAGGTTGCGCGATGACCACGAAATCCTCGGGACCGGTGGGCAGGATCGAGACGATGTGCACCCCGATGCGGTGCCACAGCAGCGCCGGCGGGATCCGGACGCCGGTGAAGTACCGCCAGAGCAGAGCCCGTTCGCTGCGCGCCGTCAGGTACTGCCGCGCGCCCACCCACCGGGCCACCGACGAGTTACGGCCGTCCGCTCCCACCACCAGCCGCGCCGACACGTCCCGGACCGAACCGTCGGCACGCTGCACGGTCACGCCGCGCACCGCGCCGTCCGCGCCGCGCAGCAGACCGACCACGGGGGTGCCGGTGGAGGTCTTGGCGCCGGCGGCGACCGCGCGATCCAGCAGGACCTGGTCGAGGACGTCCCGAGGCGGACACAGCCCCGGGTCGTCCGGGTGGCGGAAGTGCAGCTTCACGTCGTCGAGCCGGACCCACACGTCGTGCAGCGGCGGCACGCCCTGTGCGACGACGGTGTCGTACACGCCCTCGATCCGCAGGTCCTCGGTGCCGTGCAGGATGTGCGTGGACAGGGTCGGCGCGGGCAGGTCACCACGGTCGAACACGGCCACCGACAGACCGGCCGCCGCGAGCCGGGCCGCCAGCGCCGAACCGGCGACCCGCGCCCCCACGATCACGACGTCAACCTGCTGCTCCACGGCCGGGTTCCCGCCCGCGACCGAGCGGCCCGGCCAGGCGACCGCAGGCTCCTCGGCCGAGGCCGGCGACTGTGTGGTCGCAGAAGCCAGCGGCTCTCGCGCAGGAGCCGGCGGCTCTGTCGCAGAGGCCGACAGCTCCGTCGGCCCGGCCGGCACAGCGGGCCCGGCGAGGGCGGGTGGGGTTGGCGAGCGGCGGGCGGGGGCGATCTTGTCGGCCGCGTCCAGCCCGCGCAGGTAGCCGGCCAACAGCAGATTGCCGATCCGGCCCGTCGGCATCAGGCCCGCGGTGCTGCGCAGCCAGGGCAGCTCCGGCAGTGGCGCGGTCGGGTCGGCCGCCGTCGGATCCGAACGGTCGGCCAGCCGGGGGGCGAGCAACTCGGCCGTCAACGCGGAGAGGGCCAGGCCGTGCCCACACCACGCGCCCGCGAACCACACTCCCGGCCGGCCCAGAACCGGACCGACAATCGGCAGCCGGTCGAACGTGGACGCCGTGACACCGGACCAGAAGTCGGTCACCGGCACGTCCGCCAGCGCCGGAAAGGTCGCGGCGAGTTCGCGGACCAGCCGGTCCCGCACGGCGGCGATACCGCGCTCGTCGACGCGCGGCTCCAGCAGGGCGGGACCACCGCCGAACAGCAGCCGGCCGCGGGCGGTCATCCGCAGGTAGTTGAAGAACGACCGGCTGTCGATGGCCGCGCCGCGCCCGTCCCAACCGGTCCGCGCCAGCAGGTCGGCGGGTACGGGGCCGGTGCGCAGGACATGGGTACGGATCACCGCGACGTTCCGGGTGAACAGTCCCAGCCCGGTGGTGAAGCCGTCCGTGGTCACGGCAACCCGTCTGGCGCGTACCCGATGTCCCCCGGCCGTCACCGTGACCGGGTCGCCGCCGGTGATCGCGGTGACGGGCGTGTTCTCGGCGATGCGCACCCCGGCGGTGAGCAGCGCCGCCCGCAGTGCCTGGACCAGCAGCCACGGGTTGACCAGCGCGACGTCGGGGTAGCACAACGCGCCGTGGTATCGAGCGCTGCCCAGGCGCTCGGTGGTGCCGTCGCGGTCCAGGTAGGAGGCGTTGAAGCCGAGGTCGCGCAGGGTCTGTGCCTGACGTCGGAGCGATCCGGCGTGTGCCGGCGCCGACGCGGCCACGAGCTGGAAACCGTCGGTCAGCTCACAGCCGTCGGGCAGGGCCCGGGCCAGCCGCCGCAGCGCGGCGATCCCGTCGAGCGTGGCCGCGAACATGGCCCGGGCCCGGGCCCGTCCGTACCGTTTGACGAGCGTCGTGATCGGGCCGCCGACCCCGGGGCCGACGATGCCGGTGCTGTGTCCGCTGGCGCCGGAGCCGACCTCGGTGGCTTCCAGGACCAGGATGTCGCGGGCGGGCAGGTAATTCGTCATCTGGTACGCCAGCGCGAGCCCGGCCAGCCCACCTCCGACGATGACGACGGACGCCTCCTCGTCGCCGGCGAGGGCGGGCAGTCGCGCGGCCCGCGGGTCGTCGCGTCGCCAACCGCTCGCCGCGGAGCCCGGCCGGCTCATCAGGCCACCGAGGTGGGTCTCGACGTGGCCGCCGGGACCGGTGAGTCGGCTCGCCCGGCAGGGGCCGGCGACGGACGGCCGGTCACCTCGCGCAGCAGCGCGTCGAAGGCGGGCAGACGCTTCGGCTCGAACGGCACGCCGAAGGGCTTGAGCTGGTTGCCGAAGAGCGAGCGGTCACCGAAGAGGTGGATCGGCACGGCCAGCAGCGCCCATTCCGGCCCGATCAGCCAGGCCCAGAGCGCCACCACCAGTCCGGCGCTGAGCAGGCTGTGCATGCTGTTGTAGAGGACGTAGTACGCCTTCGGAATCCGCCCGTCCGGGCTGCGATGGTAGGCGATCGCCCCGGGGATGTAGCCGATCAGGTCGATGTAGAGGAACAGCCCGATCGCCGGCAGCCACCGGATCTCGTCCCAGTGCGCGATGAACAGGCCACTCGCCAGCGCGAGCCCGGCGAACCACTCCGCGCGGTGCAGCCGGGCGGTGGTCGGCGTGTCGAACGTGTTCAGCTGGTCCATCGTCAGGCCTTCCCGCTGACGCCGACCGACGCGGTCGCCAGGACGCCGTCCGGGATGGTCACCGCCGGGAACAGTCCCCGGAGAACGTGGTGGATCGTCTCGGTGAGGACCCGCTCCGCGACCGGGTCGATGATGCTGGCGAGACTGGGCACGCCGAAGTCGAAGCTCGCCACGAACGTCATCGCCACCCCGTCCGGGTCCTGGCGCAGCGTCCACGCGCCGGAGAACTCGTCGAAGTCACCGTCGATCTGGTCGAACTCGATCGTGAGACGATCGCGGTCCAGGTCGTCGGCCTCGGTCCACGCCAGGATCCCGTTGCGGAACAGGACCTCCCACGAGCTGACGACCCTTCGCGCGTCGGCCGGCGACTGCACGGTCACCGATTGGACCACGTCGACCAGGTGCGGGTAGCGCTCGAAGTCGACCAGCTGGTCGAACGCCGCGCCGCCGTCCCCACCGGGTAGGAATGCCTGAATCTCGACCTGTCGCATGTCAGTGGACCCCCAGCCGGTCTGCTGTCGGATAGCGGTGGCCGAGCGTGCGCAGCGCGCCGTCGAACGCGTCGACCAGGAGGGCGACCTCGTCGCCGGAGAGCACCGCGGGTGGAGTGAGGCGCAGCACCGCGCTGGCGTTCAGCGAGTGGTTCACGATCACCCGGGCGTTGAGGAGTTCGAGGATGGCCTCGCCGGCCAGCCCCGGACCGGCGAACTCCACGCCGATCAGCAGCCCGACGCCGCGTACCTCACGAACCAGGTGCGGGTACCCGGCGGCCACCGCCCGCAGGCGGGCCAGCAGCTCGTCGCCGAGCGTCGCCGCGCGCTCGACCAACCGTTCCTCGGTGGCGACCGTGATCGCCGCGCGGGTGGCGGCCATCGCGATCGGCGCGCCGGAGAATGTGGACGTGTGCAGGAACGGGTCCTTGTCGAAGGCCTGGAACGCCTCGGCGGTGGCGACCACGGCGGAGACCGGCACGATGCCGCCGGACAGGCTCTTGCCGGCCAGCAGCACGTCCGGTGTCACGCCCTCGCGAAGGGCGCCCCACCAGTGACCGAGGCGGCCGACGCCGGTGAGGATCTCGTCGAGCACCAGGAACGCGCCGTGCTCCCGGCACAGTCGGGACACCTCGCGCAGGTAGCCGGGCGGTGGGATGACCACCCCGCCCTCGCCCTGCACCGGTTCCATGATCACGCAGGCCGGCGGCCCGGCCGCCAGCGCGGCGCCCAGCGCCTCGACGTCTCCGTACGGAACGTGCGTGGTGTCCGGCAACAGCGGGCGGAACGGGCGCTGGTAGAGGTCCTGCGCGGTGACGGAGAGCGCGCCCATGGTCTTGCCGTGGTATCCGTTCACGGTCGAGACGAGCCTGCGCCGGCCCTGGACACGGGCCATCTTGATGGCCGCCTCCACGGCCTCCGCGCCGGAGCCCGCGAAGTGCACCCGGGTCAGCCCGGGCGGCGCCACCGCGACGAGCGCTGCCGCGGCCTCGGCCACCGACGGCTCCAGCATCAGTCGGGTGGCTATCGGATGGCTCTGGATCTGCGCGACGACCGCGGCGACCACGGCCGGGTGCCGGGCGCCGTGCAGGAACACGCCGTAGCCGCCCACGTTGAGGAATCGGTTACCGTCCGAGGTGTACACCCACGCGCCCTCGGAACCGACCTCGACGTGCCCGCCGAACATGTCGCCGAGCTTGGCGCGACCCCGGGACAGGAAACGACGGTAGTTGTTCCGGACCTGCTCCCGGACCTGCTGATCGGTCTCTACGCTGCTGGCTGTCACCACTCCTCCTAGCTCACCACGAGCGGCTGGCCGCCGAACCAGGCCGTCAGTTCCGCGGCGGTGCTCACGCGCGACGGTGGGTGGAAGGCGACCGCGTGCGACGTGGCGGCGAGATAGGCCACCTCGGGCGAGGAGATGAAGGCCATCCCACCGAGCAGATCCACCGACCCGCGCACCGCCGCGGCGATCGCGTTCGCGGCGGCGAAGCGCACCACGAGCGCCCGGCCGAGGGCGTCGTTGCCGCCGTCGCCGTCGTCGAGGCTCCGTGCCGCGCCGTCCAACATGATCGCCGCGCCCTGCACGGCGGTCGCCACGTCCGCCCGCTCGGTGACCGGTCCCCGGCCGCTGGTGATCGCGCGCTCGACCAGCGCCGACGCCACCCCCAGGTAACACGCGGTCACCAGGAGCTGGAACCAGACGAACCCGATGGTCTGCAGGTCGTCGAGCTGACCGTCGAGCGCGACCTCCGGGTAGACGAACAGGTCCGGATGGACCTCGACGTCGTTGAGCAGCACGGCGTCGGACTCGGCGCCGGTGAGCACCGGCGACGCCCAGAAGGGCTCGATCGTGATGCCCGGCGACTCCGCCGGAATGAGCGCCACACCCAGGCGGGTGCCGCCGTCCTCGGTGGGCACCGCGACGCTGGCGGTCAGCAGGTCCATTGAGGCGGAGAGGCTGCACGGACGCTTCGCACCGGTGACCCGCCAGTTCCTGCCGTCCCGCCGGGCGGTCATGGTGGGCGTCAGGATGCCGCGACCGGCGTGCCCCTCGGCGAAGCCGGAGGCGACCAGCCGGTGATCGGTGGCCACCGCCTCGAGCAGCATCCACTCGAACCCGACGTTCGCCCGGGCCAGGGCCACCAGGCCGGCGACCGAGAACTGGTGCATCGTGGTGGCGACCGCCAGCGACGGCGCCTGCGCGGCCAGGGCGCGGGTGACCCGCACGGTCTGGAGGGCGGACGCGCCGAGCCCGTGGTACGTCTTGGGCACCACCAGACCCGCGCCCCCCGCCTCCCGGAAGAGGGCGATGCCCGGCCCACCCGGGCGCTCCAACTCCATCAGGGGAACCTCGCCGAGCCTCTTGAGCAGGCCCGGAAGCAGCATCTCGCAGGTGTCCCGCTCGGTGTCGAGAAAACTCATGCGGCCAGACCCTCCCGCTCGGCACGCAGCGGGGAGGCAAATGCCGCCCGCCGGGGTTGGACGTCGCGGCCGATGCTGATGCCCTGCAGGTGCGACGTACGCAGCATTGGATAGTTGCTCTCGCCCCCCGGGCCGCCGGTCAGGCCGGCGCCACCGTGGGTGGACAGGTACGGGACGAACCCGATGTGCGAATCGTTGATCTTGAGTAGGCCCCCGTTGTGCACCCGGGCCACGAACTGCTCGACCATGGACTCGTCACCGGTCCAGACCGAGTTGCGCAGGGCGTACTCGTTGGCGTTCAGGAAGTCGATGACGTCGTCGAGCAGGCCGTCGCCGTGATCCGGGTCGGGCACCACCACCGGCAGCAGCGGGAAGAAGGTCTCCCGGGCCACCGCCCACACCGCCCGGGCGTCGGTCAGGCCGTTGACCCGCAGAACGGTCGGCTCGACGAACACCCCGGTGGACGAGATCGAGCCGTCCAGCTCCATCCGGTTCCCACCGGCGAGCACCTCGGCGCCGCACTCCGTGGCCTGCTCGACGTACCGGGCGAACTGGTCGCTCTTGAGCACCGGCGACAGCAGCACGTCCGGATCCTCGGGGTGACCGGGCCGGATCTTGCGGGCGTGGCTGATCAGGCGGGCCAGCAGACGGTCCGCGATCGCCGGGTGGGCCACCACGTAGTTGGGAACCATGCAGATCTGCCCGGAGCCGAAGAAGCTCTCGGTGAGCGCCTCGGCGGCACGGTCGAGATCGGCGTCGTGCCACACCACACAACCGTCGTTGCCGGCCAACTCCAGGATCGGCTTCTTGCCCCGGCGTACCGCCTCCGCTCCGAGCGGGATGCCGAGTTCACTGCTGCCGAAATAGAAGATGTCGTCGACGAGTGGGCTGGCCAGGAACTGGTCGAGGATCCGCTTGGGCGGGCCGCAGACCACGTTCAGGGTGCCCGGTGGGGCACCGACCTCGTCGAGGATCGGCGCCACGATCTCGCGCAGCACGAACATCACGCCGTAGGGGCTCCCACGCGGCGCCTTCACGACGAGCGCGTTGCCGGCCGCGAGCGCGGGAACGCCGAGCAGCGAGTTGACCGCCGCCGCGTTCTGCGGTGGGCTCAGCGCGACCACGCCGTCGGGCTTGCGTACCACCAGTAGACGCCGATTCGCGTCGTCGTACTCCCGGTGCATCTGCTCCGCGCACAGCCCGATCGTCTCGGGGCTCGTCCCGTGCAGGCACCCGGCCAGCTCCCACTCGGCGAGCGCGCGGGGGTGCCCCTCTTGGACGAGGACCTCCACCACCTCGTCGTGCCGCCGGCGCAGCTCCTCGTGGAGTCGGTGCGCCACCTGGAGTCGTACCCGAAGAGGCATCGCGCCCCAGACGGGCGCCGCCGCCGCGGCGGCCTGGATGGCCTGCTCGACGACGGCGTCGTCGGCCACCGCGCAGCGGGCCAGGACGCTCGCGTGGTCGTCGCCGTCGTGGCGACGGCCGCGGTCCAGGTCACGCTTGAGGGAAAGCTGGGGCAGCATGTCGTCGAGCACCGCCGAGGCGCGCAGGCAATGTACCCACTTGTCCGCTGGAACGTCCTGACCTGCGATGTAGGACCCGTACGATCGCAACGTCGCAGCCCCCTCCCATAAGCGAGTCTGTGCTACTAATTCATTAGTCGAGGAACGGTCGAACCATAGATGCCCTCGTTGAAGGGTGTCAACGAACCTTTGAGCAGAGGCAAGATGCCGACACACGACGCGGAAGCGGCCAGGAAAAGCCCCATGCGGTGGATTCGGATCGGATCGGCATTACTGGCCGCGCAGATGCTCGCCCTCGGCGTGCCGGCGTCCGTCGCGCCACGGTGGTTCTTCGACTGGTTCCCGTTCGGCGCGGGCTGGGTGGCCGCCGGCGGCCCATACAACGAACACCTGCTGTCCGACCTGGGCTACGCCTACCTGGCGTTTGCGGTCCTCCTCGGGTGGGCGGCCGCGCGGCCGGTGCGGGAGTTGTGTCTCGCCGCAGCGGCCGCGTCGGTTGTCGCGAACACGCCACACCTGCTGTTCCATCTGGCCCACGCGGGGGCGCTGCCAACCGTCGACAGCGTCGCGGAGAACGCCCTGCTGACGCTCACCGTCGTGGTGGGACTGGCGGTCTTCTTCGCCGGCTACCGTCTCCCGGCCGGCAACGCCTCCGGGCAGACATCCGCCGATCTCCCGCGCGAGCGGCCGTAGCCCGCACGCCGACCGCCCGGACGGTCAGCGCGGGCGTGCGGCGTAGTCCGAGCGGTCGGACCGCCCGGACGGTCGACGCGGGCGTGCGCGGGTACGGCAGCGTCGTCAGGGCCGGCCGAACAGCCCGCGCGTGCGGATCCCGACGCTGATCGACCCGCCCGAGCGGGAGTCGTCCGGCGGTCAGGAGCGGCTGGTCGGCCAGATGCGGCGGGCCGGGCGGCCGTCGGCCGCGGGAAGCGGACGCGTCGACTCCCACAACCGCCGCCACTCGGCGGCCTGCGGCCCGGTGGTGGACGCGACGGCGGCGGCCGGCGCGGTCCGCAGTGAGCGGTACCAGCCGACCTCCTCCTCCACCCACAACCGGCCGATCGCGGCGGACATCCGCTCGTGGAACGCCCGCGCCCCCTCGCCCTCGCGGGGCCACAGTGGCCGGCCGTAGCGCACCACGACCGTGCGCCGGCCGGGCACCGGCCAGTTCCGGCCGCGCGGCATGGCGCCGAACGTGCCCCGCAGCGCGACCGGCACCGCCGGCACGTTGTGCGTACAGCACAGGTGCGCGGCGCCCAGCCGCATGCCGCTCATCCAGCCGTCGGTGGACCTGCTGCTCTCCGGAAAGAGCAGCAGGCTCCACCCGTCGCCGAGCAGCCTGGTGGCGAGGCTGCGTAGCCGCCGGTCACCCTGCCGCTCGATCGGGAAGGCGTTGAACACCAGCGACGTCACGACGGCGCGCCAGCGCGCGTCGAAGAAGTAGTCGGCGGCGGCCCCGACGGCCAGCCGCCGCGCGAACCGACGGGGCACCGAGCCGAGAATCAACGGCGTGTCCAGGTGACTCGCGTGGTTGGAGACGAAGACGGCGGGCCCCTGCAGACCGTCGAGGTACTCCGTGCCCCGGACGACCGGATGGGTCTGGGTCCAGGCCACCGACTTGAGCACGCCTCGCTGCAGGCCGAAACGGACCGCCCCCGCCGCCCGGGTGCGGGCCCAGGCGGTGGGGAACTCGGAGCGCTCACGGCGGATCTCGTACGGCTCGGCGGAGCGAGGGGTCGTCGCCCGGCCACGCCAGTCGCGGCGGCCGCGCAGCAGCCTCACCTCGTCGATCAGGCGCACGTCGCCTCCCGGGTCATCGGACGTCCGCCAGCGTCACGGGCGGGGCGTGCAGGTACGTGATGCTCGGGCTCGACCCGACGGTGTCGCGCGCCATCTCCAGCGCGTCGGCGAGCGAGGATGCCGCCCGGAAGCCCATCACCGCCGCCGTCTTCCGGTCGGCGCCCACGAAGATCACGTCGCCGAGGTGCTCCATCGCGTGCGCCCCCCAGTACCACATGTAGAACGGGTGCACGCCGTGGTACGCGTAGCTGGTCCGGTACAGGTGCCGGTACCAGGGGTCCTGCGCGTACTGCTGCTCGTACTTCGCCTCGATCGCCGCCGGGTCGGTGGTCTGCGGCAGGACCTCCTCGAAGAAGTCGATGTAGCTGGGGTGGTGCACCGGGTGGAACTCCTTGGGCATCGGGTGGTAGAAGATCCCGACCCCGCCGCGCCGCACGATGGGCTGGTTGCGGTAGAGGTTGAAGAAGTACCCCAGGCCCAGCGACATCACCAGGATCGGGTTCATGATCGAGTTGACGTTGTACGGACAGATGAAGGGCAGGCCCCACACGCCGATGTCACTCTGACCCTGCACCTCGGTGAGCTGCTGACGGTGCACGTTGGCCAGCGTGAGCGGGTGGACCGAGTCCGGTCGGCCCGCGTTGACCCCGGTCACCCCGTACGGCGCGTCGTTGTTCTGCCAGACGCGTCGGCGCAGCTTGGCCGGCGTCAGGTCGTTGGCCCGCTTGGTGGCCAGGTAGGACAGCTGGTCGCCGATCCCCCACTCCCACTCCCGGCGATTGAGGAAGCCGACCTGGCTGGGGAACGAGTCGAGGTTGAGGGTGGTCTCGACCGTGAAGACCTTGACCGCCTCGCCCAGCACCTCGGCCATCCGATCGTAGGAGTGGTGCATGGCCGAGTTCGGCGGGTCGTTGAAGGAGCGCGAGTGGCGCAGCGTGTGGACGTTGTGGTGGTGGCGCAGACTCCGGTAGGAGCCGAGCCCCACGGTGACCGACTTGCTGCCGCCGCTCATCGCCGTGAGGTTGATGTTGGCGTACACGATGAGATCGCTCTCGGCCGCCCGCCGGTTGATCTCCACGTCCTCGCCGTGCGGGGTGGTGCCGAGGTGGACCAGACCGTCCGGGTCCTCGGCGTCGTGGTTGCGCAGGTGCTTGGGGAAGAACGCCCGGAAGACCCGCTCGCCGACGATCCGCTTCAGCTCGGCCGGCGTCATCCGCCGGTGCAGCGAGTTCGCCGCGATCAGCTCGACGTCGTCCACACCAGCCTCGGCGGCGAGCTCCAGCACGTTCTCGATCACCCGCTGCCGGATGTCCGGCGGGCGCATCTGCGGCAGCGGGAGCGACAGGTCGTCGAAGACGATCGTCAGGCGCATCCCGGGGCGTAGCAGCTCGGGCAGCGGCGGCGAGTCCACCGGGTGCAGCAGCGCGCGCTGGATGGCGGCGTCGACGTTGGCGATGGGCGGAAGCGAGTCCGGCGGGTACACCACCCGCGTGCCGAGCGGGAACCGCTCGAGGAGGAAACCCTCCCCCTGGTGGACGAGCAGCGGCGGCGTACGCTCGTCGACCTCGAGCACGAAGCCAGGTCTGCTCATGAATTGTCCTTTCGTCGTTCCGGCTCGTGCGTGTGCGTCGGGCTGCTTGGTCAGTTGCGGCTGGGGTCGAAGGCGACCTTGACGGCGCCCAACTGCCCAGCCTTGGCGGCGTGGCCGAGGGCCTCGCGCCACCGCGTCAGCGGGTAGATCGCGTCGACGTAACCGTCCAGGGGCGCCTCGGCGGCCAGCGCCATCGCCTCGGCGAACGTGCCACCGACGGACTCGTCGACCTCCTGCGCGTCGGCGCCGGGCTCGGCGGTCGGGCTCGCCGCCGCGCTGCCGCTGGAGGCGTACGACCCGACGAGGTTCAGCTCCCGGAACCAGACGGGTGTCAGGTCCACCCCGCCGGAAGGCATCCCGGACAGCAGCACCGTGCCACCGGCCCGGACCAGCCGCAGCGCCATGTCCAGGCCGGCACCGGCACCGGTGCACTCGAAGGCCACGTCCGCCCCGCCGAGGAGGAAGTCGCCGCCGATCATGGGTTGCTCCAGCGTGCCGCCACAGGCCCGGCGTACCGCGCGGGCCGCACGGGACGGCTGGAACACCTCGGTCGCCCCGAGCTCGCGGGCCCGGGCGTGCTGGTGCGCGTGCTTGGCCACCACGTAGATGGGGCCGGCCTTGGTCAGAGCACGCAGCGCCAGCAGGGTCAGCAGGCCGACCGTGCCGGCGCCGACGATCAGCACGGCCGCCCCGGCCGGCACCTGCGCCCGATGGACCGAGTGCACCGCGCAGGCCAGCGGCTCGACCAGCACCGCCCGGCGGTCGTCCATCGTGTCGGGTACCCGATGCAGCTGGGCCGCGTGCGCGACCATCTGCCGACCCCAGCCTCCGCCGGTATCGGTGCAGTAGCCGGTCTGCAGGCCGGCGGAGACACGACCGGCGGTGACCCGGTCGCACCGGCTGTGCTGCCCCGCGACACACCATCGGCAGGGCTCCCCGCCGCGTACGGCGCAGGACAGCACCGGATCGACCACGACGCGGCTGCCCTTGGGCAGGTCGGGTAGGTCGTCCAGGGTCTCCGCGACCACCTCGTGCCCGGGCACGAAGGGCATCGACACGACCGCTCCGAAGTACGGCGACGAGCGACCCGTCAGCAGGCTGACGTCCGAGCCGCAGATGCCGGAGAGCAGCGGTCGCAGCCGGACCCAGTCGCCCGACGGCAGGCTGGGCTCGGCCCGGTGCACCAGGCGCAGGGGCGCGACGTTGCTGGCGAGCACGCCGGACATCCGGCCGCCGAGTTTGGTGGAACTGGCGCCCCGGGCGGCGAGGAAGCGGGGAGTCGACTGGCGGTATTCCAGGGCCGGCATCATCGGGCCGCTCCCCGCGCGCCGGGGCCGGCGGCCGAGGTGGTCAGCTCGACCATGTTCTCGACCGCGCCGACCGTGTGCCCGCCCCACTCCTCGATGCGCCAGTTCTGGCGCTTCGCGTGGCGGTACAGCTTGGGATCGGGGTTGACGGCCACCGGGTTGCCCACCCCCTCAAGAAGTGATCGGTCGGAGAAGCTGTCGCCGTACGCGTACGAGCTCCGCAGGTCCGCGCCGATGTCGTCGGCGTGGTGGCGGAGCCAGGCCAGGCGGGCCTCGCCCACCAACGGCGGTGAGGCCAGGAAGCCGGTCAGGACGCCGTCGCGCACGTGCAACCGGCTCGCGACCACATCGTCGAAGAGCGGTCGCAGCGATTCGATGAGGATGTCCGCGGTGCCGGTGATCAGGATGGTGCGGTGGCCGGCCGCACGGTGGGCGCGGATCTGCCGGATCGCCTCCGGCAGCGCCCGCCGCAGCAGGGCGTCACCCATCCGGTCGCGGATCAGGTCGCGCAGCGCCTCCTCGGAGGCCCCCGCGTACCGCCGCATGAAGGTCCGGATGAACTCGCCCCGACTGCGCTGCTCGGCGCGCAGGTAGCGCGGCGCGGCTCCGGCGAGCGCGGCGAGCTCCTTGGCCCAGCCGCCCTTCGGCCGGTCGGACAGGCGGGCCCACAGGAAGGTCTCGATGAGGTTGGACGCCACCACGGTGCCCTCCAGGTCGAAGACCGCCACCGTGTCGCGGCCCTCGGGCAGCGGCCCGCGCCCGCTGGAGCGGGGACGCCGGGTCACCGACTGCCGCAGCAGCGCGGTGATGGCCGGGCAGTGCACCTCCTGGAGGTAGTGCGGCCAGTCCACCTCGGCGACGTCGAAGCTGCCCCGGCTCACCACCTCGTCGGGCAACTGGCGGTGCAGGGCCAGCACGTTGCCGTCGGTGTAGATGGCCTCGACCTCGGTGTAGACGCCGTACAGATCGGAGAGTCGGCGCAGCGACTCGATCCGCTTGGTCTCCTTGTGCACCTTCGTCATCCAGTCGCGGGTGCGCGGCGAGGCCGGCAGCCGCAGCAGCGCCCGTTCGGCGAACGACACGGCGCGCTCGCCGGTGCGCAGCTTGCGCTCGATCTGGCTCGCACCCGGAAACCGCCACGTCGGCACCGCGATGTGACCCCGACCGGCCTCGGGGAGCGGGTGACGACGGAAGTAGTTGCGGATGTTCTCGTCGAGCTGGCGTTGGGTGAGCGGGTTCCGCGCGCCGGTGCCGACGTGGTAGTAGACCGGCGCGGCGGGCTCCGGCTCGACAGGCGCGACCGCCAGCAGGGCGTTGGTGACCAGGTCGATGGGGACGATGTCCACGACCGCGTCGGGCAGGCCGGGAAAGTCCGGAAGCGTGCCCCGCCCGTACGACAGGATGATCGGGTCCACCATCTTGAAGGAGTCGAACCACCCGGGGAACGGATGACGCAGCGCGCTCTGCACGATCGCCGGGCGCACCACGGAGAGGCGCAGCCCCTCGTCGCGGGCGTACTGCTCGGCGACCCGCTCCCCCAGCGCCTTGGTGAACGTGTAGACGTCCGGCCAGCCGACGCTGTGCGCGCGCAGCCGACCGTAGTCGACCAGCCGCTCGGTCACCTTGCGGCGCCGCGCCTCCTCGGCGGCCCGCGCCGTCGCCTGCGGGCCGGCCTTGCCGTGCTCGGCGCGGGCCTCGGCCAACAGCGCGCGCAGCGCCTCGGGGCGGCGGGAGGCGCGCTCCACCTCGGCGCGAGCGGCCCGCGCTGCGGTCAGCTCGGCCTGCCAGTCGACGTCGTGGTCCAGCGGAGCCTCCGGCACCACGCCCTTGCGGGCGCCGGCCACGTACGCCGTGGAGACGTGCACCACGTGCGGACGTCGCGGCAGCGCGACGACCGCGTCGTAGAGGTTGACCAGGCCGCCGACGTTGACCTCGAACGCCTCGTCGATCGGCGGGTCGAAGGACACGGTGGACGCGCAGTGCAGAACGGCGGTCAGGTCGTCCGGCAGCGCCGGGACCGAGCCGGTGAGGTCGCCCTCGAGGACGCTGACCCGCTCGGCCAGCAGCTGTGTGAGGGCCGGCCCGCCGATCCGCCGGCGCAGCGTGCGGAACACCGGCTTGCGCCCCAGCCCGGCGACGCGGTCGGCGCCCGACGTCGCGCCGCGCCCGCGCACCAGCACCGTCACCCGGGTGTTGGGGTGGTCGGCCAGCAGCCGCTCCAGCGCTGCCTGACCGAGGAACCCGGTCACCCCCGTGAGCAGGACGTGGGCACCATCGAGAGACCAGTTCGGCGTGGCGGGTCGGTCACCCGGGTTGTAATTCACCAGATGAGGATAGCGTCAAACGGGCCGCGCGTCAGCCCACCGATTCGCGGAAAAAACGACGCCTCCGGTCAGCGCCAGCGCTCCGGTTCGTCGAGCAGTTCGTTCATCGATCCGGACCGGAACGCCTCCACCGTGAGCGGCACGTCGGGGAATCCGGCCGCGCGGATGGCGGCGGCGAGTCGCTGGTCGGCACGGGCCCGCTCCACGATGGGCGGGTCGACCTCGAGGCGGACGCCGTCGCCCAGGTCACGGACCCGCAGGTCGACCACCCCGTGCGGGTCCAGCAGGCGACGGGCCGCCAGCTCGGCCATCTCCACCCGGGCCAGCCGGGCCGGCGAGATGGGCACACCGAACGCGATCCGGCTGGCCAGACACGCGGCGGCCGGCTTGGCGGCCGTGTCGAGCCCCCAGAGCACCGCTATCGCGCGTACCGCCGGCTTGTCGAGCCCGAGGTCCGCGAGCGGCGTGCGGGCCGCGCGCTCGGCCGCGGCGGCGATCCCCGGTCGGAAGCCGGCGGCCAGGTCCGAGGCGTTAGTGCCCGTCACCACTGTCGTGAAGCCGAGCCGATCGGCCAGCTCGCGCACGGTGTCGATGAGCGTGCTCTTGCAGAAGTAGCACCGGCGCGGGCCGTTCTCGCGGTAGCCCTCGACCTCCAACTCGCGGGTGCCGAGCACGTGGTGCGCCACGCCGAGCCGGGCACAGAAGTCGCGGGCGGCGGCGACCTCGGCGGCGGGGACAGCGGCCGAAACCGCTGTCACCGCAGCGACATCGGCCGGATCCAGAGCCCGCACCGCCGCCGCGACGGCGACGCTGGAGTCCACGCCACCGGAGAATGCGACGAGCGTTTTGCCGTATCGTGTGAATTCCGCGACGAGCTGATCCGCGGCCCCCCAGGCCCATCCATCAGGTCTCACAGCTCGACAGTACTGGAAGGAGCGTGAGGTGTCCGCACCGGAATTCATCGACCTAGGATTCGCACGGATGGACGTGGACCGTCTGTCGCGCACCGGCGACCCCGAAGTGGTGTACGGCGCGGGCAAAACTCCTGAACAGGTGACGGGAGCGATGCGCGCGTTACGCCTCGCCCACCCGGACACCCCGATCCTCGCCACCCGGCTCACCGACGCCGCCATGGCCCGGTGCGCCGACGAGTTCGGCGCCGACGTGGTGGATCCGGTGTCCCGGACGGCCGTGGTGGGCCCAGCGCGCACGCCCGTGGGCACGGTCGCCATCGCCTGCGGTGGCACGAGCGATCTGCCGGTCGCCCGCGAGTGCGCGGCCACCGTGGCCGTCTTCGGCGCCCGGGCGGATCTGGTGGTGGACGTCGGGGTGGCCGGCCTGCACCGGTTGCTGACCGAGCGGGACCGTATCGCCCGCGCCGACGTGGTGGTGGCCATCGCCGGGATGGAGGCCGCGCTGCCGTCGGTCCTCGGTGGACTGGTGGGCAGCCCGCTGATCGCGGTGCCCACCAGCGTCGGGTACGGCTGGCACCTGGACGGCCTGACGGCATGGCTCGGCATGCTCAACTCGTGCGCTCCGGGCGTGCTCACCGTCAACGTGGACAACGGCTTCGGCGCGGGCGTCGCCGCCGCCAGGATCGCCCGCCGCACGCCGAGCTGCGCAGACGCGAATGGCTGAGCCGCGGACGAGGACCGAGGACAGCGCGGCGGTCCCGTCGAGCACCGCCCTGTGGGTCGATCCCAGCAACGGCGCGGCCGGCGACATGCTGCTGGCGGCGTTGCTCGACGCGGGCGCGAGCCTGTCCGTCGTCGAGCAGGGCGTGGCGCGACTCGCGGTTGAGCCGGTGACACTGAAGCTGGAGAGCGTACGGCGACACGGCCTGCGCGCCGCCCATCTGATCGTCACGGCACCCGACAGCGGCACCCACCGCGACCTGGCCGCGGTGACCGCGATCATCGCCCGGGCGGCGCTTCCGTCGGCGGTGCACGACTTCGCGGTCGCCGCCTTCACCACCCTCGCGCGGGCCGAGGCGCGGGTGCACGGCGTACCCCTGGCGGACATCCACTTCCACGAGGTCGGCGCCCTCGACGCGGTGGTCGACCTGGTCGGATGCGCGCTCGCGCTCGCCGACCTGGGGCTGCTCGACGCTCCGATCCGGGTGGTCGGCCCGGTCGCGGTCGGCTCCGGCGTGGTCCGCACCGAGCACGGCCCGATGCCGGTACCCGTGCCCGCCGTTCTGGAGATCCTCTCCGGCGCGGGCGCACCGATCGCCGCCCATGCGGCCGCGATGGAGCTGTGCACGCCGTCGGGCGCGGCCCTGCTCGCCACGCTGGCCACCGGCTGGGGGCCGCCACCGGCGTTGGTGCCGCACGCGGTTGGGGTCGGCGCCGGCACCAGGGACCCGGCCGGCCACCCGAACATCCTTCGGGTGCTGGTGGGCGCCTCGGCGGCCCCGGACGCCGACGCCACGCCCTGGCAGGGCGAACCGCTGCACCGGGTGGACACCACCATCGACGACGTGGACCCACGGGTCTGGCCGGATCTGCTGGAGCGGTTGCGGGCCGTGGGCGCGGCCGACGCCTGGTGCACGCCGGTGCTGATGCGCAAGGGCCGACCGGGGCAACTGCTCAGCGTGCTGGCCGCACCGGCGCAGCTCGACCTGGTCTGCCGGCTGGTCTTCACCTACACCGGCACGCTCGGCGTACGGGTGTCCACCGTGCAGCGCCGCCGGCTGCGCCGCGACCAGATCGCCATGCCGTACGGCGACACCGCCGTCCGGGTCAAACGCGGCTACCTGGGTGACCGTCTGGTCAGCGTGCAACCGGAGTACGACGACGCCCTGGCGGTCGCCCAGCGCGCCGACGTGCCGGTCGCCCGGGTGCTGGACGAGGTACGCGCGGCGGCCCGCGGCGTCGGCCCGTCGCCGGAGGCCGGCCCGCTCCCGGAGGCCGGCCCGCTCCCGGAGGCGACGACCGCATGATCTGTCTGATGCCGCACTGCGGCTTCCTCTCCGCCACCTCGCGCATGTTGGAGATCTACCGTGCGCTGCGCCAGCGCGGGGTGACCGCCCGCATCGCCACGCACGGCGGCACCTACGAGCACGTGCTCCGCGACGTCGGCGTTCCGTACGACATCGTCGGTGAGCGGATGACGCCGCAGCGGTGCGAACGGTTCATCCGCGACGAGATCGGCATGGGCTACGTCGGTCAGAGCATGTACACCGACCGGGAGATGCGCGACTACGTCACCGCCGAGACCGAGTACTTCCGCCAACACGACATCCGTACGGTGGTCACCGGCTTCACGCTGACCACCCTGCTGTCGACCCGGTTGGCCGGTGCCCGGCTGGTCACCGAGCACGCCGGCAGTTGGGTACCGCCGCTGTTCGAGCGCGGGATGCTGCCGGCGCCGAGTCAGGCGCACTTCGGCCTGCTGCCGTCGCCGCTGCTGCGGTGGTTGTCCAACTCCCTGCCGTCCCGGGTCGGCTTCTACTGCGGGGGGTTCAACCGGCTGGCGGCCGACCTGGGCGTACCGCGCGTACCCAGCCTCGCCGCGCTCGTCCTCGGCGACCTGGCGCTCATCCCGGAGGTGCCGGAGGTGCTGGGTGTGTCCGCCACGGAGGTGGCCGACTGGCGGCCGGACGGTCGGTCCGGCTATCGGGCGGGCACCCGGCTGCGCTGCGTCGGGCCGCTCTACGCCCGGCTCGACCTGCCGTTGCCGGAGCGGGTCGCCCGTTTCCTCGCCGAGCCGGGGCCGGTCGTCTACGTGGCGGTCAACTCGGCCGAGGTCGGCTTCGTGCGGCGCGTCGTGACGACCATCGCCACCCTCCCGGTGCGCGTGCTGGTCGCCGGCACCCACCACGACCTGCACGACATGGCCGGCGACCGGGTCATGGTCGGCGGCGTGCTGCCGAGCCACCTGATCATGCCGGAGGTGGACCTGGCGATCACCGCGGGCGGGCAGGGCAGCGTGCAGACGGCGATGGCCGGCGGCACACCGGTGCTCGGTTTTCCGCTCCAACCGGAGCAGGACCTGAACCTCGCGCTGCTGGAACGGATCGGCGCGGCACGCCTGCTGGCGCCGAGACACGTGGGCTCCAGACTGGCCACGCTGGCCGCGGAGATGCTGGCCGACCGGTCCTACCGCGAGGCGGCCGAGCGGGTCCAGCGCTGGTACGCGGCCACCGACGGACCCGCGAACGCGGCCGAGGCCATCCTCGCCCTGCACGATGCCGGCGAGGCCGACCCCATCGGCTCCGCCGGCGTCCTCTGACCCTAGGCGGCCGGCGGGGCCGTTCCCGCCGGTCGGACGACCGGTCCGGTCGACCACTGTTCGTCGTGGTCGGCCTTGCGCAGGAGTTCGTCGGCGCTGTGCGCGACCCGGGACATCGCCAGGCGCAGCAGCGGGGGCGCCATCATCGACGTGACGATGGCGACGAGGGCGATGATCGTGAAGGTGGCGATGTCCAGGACGCCGAGCCGCAACCCCACCATGGCGACGACGATCTCGACGACGCCCCGGGCGTTCATGCCGGCGCCGACGGCCAGGGACTCCCAGTGGCCGAGCCGGCTGGATCGCGCACCGAGGTACGCGCCCGTGAACTTGCCGAGGATCGCCGCCGCGAGGACCACGAAGGCGGCGATCGCCACGTCGCGGTCGAGCAGCACGCCGAGGTCCATCCGCAGGCCGGCGGAGGCCAGGAAGATCGGTGCAAGCACGGTGAGCACGACGGTCCGCAGGGGTGCCAGCACCGCCCGCCGATCCCGGATCGCCTGCCCGACGAGGATGCCGGCGACGAACGCGCCGAACACCGCCTCCATGTGCAGCGACTGGGTGATCGCCGCGCCGGCGAGGACGATGATCACGGCCGTGACGATTGTCGGCCCGGTCTCGGTGGACCGGCCGGCGAGCCGCAGCGCTCCACTCACCAGTGGCCGGCCGACGACGATCGCGGCGACCACGAACGCCACCAGCAGCAGCAGGGACAGCGCGACCTGACCCGCGCGCACCCCGACGGTCGCCATGGCCGACACGACCGACAACAGGAACCATCCCACGGCGTCGTCCACCATGCCGGAAGTCATGATCAACTGCCCGACGTCGCGGTGGATGAGCTTCATGTCCGCCAGCGTCTTGGCGATCACGGGGATCGCCGTCACGCACATGGCGACCGCGAGGAACAGCGCGAACACCGGACGTTCGGTGGTGTCCGGGACGAGTACGGCCGGGGCCAGGTAACCGATCAGGATGCCGAAGCCGATCGGGATGAGCAGACCGCCCAGACTGATCCGGAGAGCCGAGGTGCCACGGCGGCGGACGATCCGGGTGTCCAACTCGATGCCGGCCACCCCCACCAGCAGCAGGACGCCGATCTGGGCGACCGCGTCCAGCAGGTGCATCTGCGCCGGGTCGGCGGGGAACAGCCAGTCGTGCACCGCCGGAGCGGCGTGGCCGAGCAGCGACGGCCCGAGCACCACGCCGGCCATCAGCTCGCCGACGATCGGGGGCAGGCCGAACCGCGCCGCCAACCGGCCCAGGCCGAGGCCGAGCAGGAGCAGGGACGCGATCTGGACGAGCAGGATCACGACCTGTCCGCCAGCCAGCGGCATGATGGGTGCGTTCATACCGGCCTCATCTCCGTGATCAGGGCCGCCAGTCGATCGAGCCCCTGCTCGATCTGCGGTGGCTCCAGCAGGCTGACCGACAGACGGAGCTGGTGACGTCCACCTCCGTCGGCGTAGAAGTGGTGCATCGGCGTCCACAACACACCGAAGTCGCGGGCGGAGCGCTCCAGCAGCGCGTCGTCCACCACGAACGGCACCGTCACCACGAGGAAGAAGCCGCCACCGGGGGTGTTCCAGGAAACGCCGGCACCCGGCCCGAAGCGCGCGGCCAGGCCGTCCAGCACGTGCCGCAGATTGCGTCGGTACGCCCCGGCCTCGCGCTCGTTGGCGCGCACGAGACTGCAGTCGTGCTCCAGTAACTTGCCGGCGATGATCGCCTGCGCCAGCGGTGAGGTGTTGACGGTCACCATACTCTTGATCTTGGCAAGCTCGTCGGCCAGCAGGCCCGTTCCCCCGGGGCCGGCCACCGGCTGGTCGGCGACCACGTAACCCACCCGGGCGCCGGGCATCCCGGTCTTGGCGAACGAGCCGAGATAGACGACGCGACGCTCGTCGTCCATGGCCTTGAGCGTGGCCGGGCGGTCGCCACCGGCGTGGAACAGCCCGTACGGGTTGTCCTCGATGATCAGCAGGTCGTGTTCGGCGGCCGCGCGCAGCACCGCCACCCGGGTCTCGGTGTCCAGGCTCGCCCCGGCCGGGTTGGCGAAGTCGGGCACGAGGTACAGCGCGCGGGGGCGCTGCCCCGCCGCCCGGGCGTCGCGCACCACCCGGGCGAGTTCGGCCAGGTCGATGCCGCGCGAGCCGTCCCGGACCGGCAGCGTGGTCATGTCGACGAGCGACGCGGCCCCGCGAATGCCCACGTAGTTCGGCGAGACGGCCAGCAGCACGTCGCGGGGGTCGGTCCGCAACGCCCGCAACACGAGGAACATGCCCTCCTGCGCGCCCACCGTCACCACGACGGACTCCGGGTCGACGTCCATCCCCTCGTCGACGGACAGGTTGCGGGCCACCAGGTCGTGCACAATGCCCTTGGTCCGGCCGTACTGCAACAGCGTGCGGTTGACCTGACGCTCGCTCAACCCGTGCTCGTCACGCAGGTGGTCGCAGTAGCGGCGCAGGTAGCGATGCACCGCCTCGACCTCGAAGAACTCCTCGTAGGGCCGGCCGGCCGCGAACGACACCGCGTCCGGGAAGCGACCGGCGATCTCGTTGAGGAAGGTCATCGAGTCGAGCACCGGGTCGGCCAGCGAACCGTGCAGGTCGGCCAGCGCGATCGGCGCGCGGGCGCCCACCGTGGTCGTCCCCGACCGGCCGGTCACGGGGACCATCCCGCGAGGGCGTCACCGGACGTCCGGCCCCGCCCCGTCGACACCGGCCCGCCCCCGGCCACGGTGGTGCCGTGGCCCAGCGCCCGCAGGTCGGCGCAGCCCATCATCGCCATCGCATCCTCCAACTCGGCCCGCAGCAACGAGAGCACCCGGCGGGCCCCGGCCCGGCCACCCACCGCCAGCCCCCAGAGAGCGGGCCGACCCACCAGCACCGCGGACGCGCCGAGGGCCAGCGCCCGCGCCACGTCCACGCCGCTACGGACGCCGCTGTCCAGGAGCACCGCGCACCGGTCGGCCACGGCCGCGACCACCGGCTCCAGCGCCGCGATGCTGGGCACCGCGCCGTCGAGCTGGCGGCCGCCGTGGTTGGACACCACGACGGCGTCCGCTCCGAGGTCCGTCGCGCGCACCGCGTCGTCCGGGTGCAGGACGCCCTTCACGACGATCGGCAGACGCGTCCGTCGCCGCAACCAGTCCAGATCCCGCCAGGACAGCCTCGGGTCGAACGCGAGACCGGTGTGCACCATCAGCGCCGAACTGTGCAGACCGCCGGAGTGCGCGGCCGCGCCGACCTCCGGTGGCAGGTTGGCCGCCACCACGTCGTCGGGCAGCGTGAACCCGGACCGCATGTCCCGCAGGCGACGACCCATTCGGGGCACGTCGACCGTCAGCATGAGAGCCCGGCAGCCAGCGGCCTCGGCGCGCGCCACCAGATCGGCGACCAGCCCGCGGTCGCGCAGCCAGTAGAGCTGCATCCAGACCTCCGCCTGGGTGGCGGCGATCCGCTCGACCGGCTCGCTGCTGAGCATGCTGGCGACGAAGACCGCGCCCTCGTCCCGGGCCGCCTCGGCGAGCGCCACCTCACCGTCCGGGTGCAGGAGCCGCTGGTAGGCCATCGGCGCCACCCCGACGGGCAGACCCATCGGCGTGCCCAGCAACTCCGTGCCGAGATCGCAGGTCTCCGTGCCCACCAGCACCCGTGGGACCAGGTGCACCCGGTCGAACGCGTCCCGGTTGTCGCGCAGCGTCGACTCGGTGCCGCTGCCACCGGCCACGTAGTCCCAGACGGGCTCGGTCAGCACCCGCCGCGCCGCCGTCGCCACGTCGTCGAGGCAGAGCAGGCCGGCGAGGTCGGTTCCCTGGGCCGCGATGGTGGTCACAGGACGTCGTGGGTCTTGGTCCGCTCCGCCTCGACCGCCTCGTACAGCGCCCGGATGTTCCCGCTGCCGAAGGTGCGCGCACCCATCCGCTCGATGACCTCGAAGAAGAACGTCCGGCGCGGATGGGTGGACCTGGCGAAGATCTGGAACAGCTGGCCGTCGTGGTCCTCGTCGACGAGGATGTTGCGGGACCGCAACTGGTCCACGTCGTAGCGGGCGAGGTCGAGTCGCTGGCCGAGCAGGTCGTAGTAGGTCTCCGGCGTGCGCAGGAACTCCACGCCCCGATCGGTCAACGCCGAGATCGCCGACACGATGTCCGGCGAGCACAGCGCCACGTGCTGCACACCGGGGCCACCGTGCCCCTTGAGGAAGTCGTCGATCTGCCCGGCGGCGGCCGAGGCGTCCGGCTCGATGAGCGTGAGCGTGACCAACCTCGACGGGCTCTGCACCACCTTGGAGAACATCGCCTGGTTGCCGACGAGGATGTGCTCCTCGAACGTCATGTCGAAGTCCAGCACCGTGCGGTAGAAGTCGACGGTCGGGTCGAGCGTGCCCGCCTCGAGGCAGACGGCGAGGTGGTCGACCACACCCAGCCCCAGAGCCGGCCCCGCCTCCGGCAGGTGCCCGTCCGGAAGACCGGGCGTCAGGCCGGGCAGCACCGGGTCGGCCGAACCCTCGGGTGGCTGGACGAACGTGTGCGTCACGTCGCCGAAGCCGCCGACCGTGGCCGTGACGAACCCGTCGCGGACGGTGGGTTCCACCACCGTCCGCGCGCCGCGGGACACCGCGACCTCGAACGCCGCCGTCGCATCGGCGGTACGCATCGCCAGGTCGGCCACGCCGTCGCCGTGCTGCTGCACGTACAGGCTGGCCGGGTGCGCGTCGGTGAGCCCCTCGGTGACCACGAGAACCGTCGAACCCTGCCGCAGTGCCACCGACACGTGGTCCTCGTCGCGGCGCGAACCGACGACGGCGAAGCCGTACTGTGCGGCGAGCTCGCGTGCGGCCCAGACCGCGTCGGTCACGTGGAATTCGACGTGGTGCACAGCCAGGTCGCTGAACACACTGCTGCCCACGCTCACTGATGTCCCCCCTACCGGGGCCGCACGGCCCCCTTGTGGTCAGAAGATGGGAGCCGCCGCCGGAGCGGACAGCTCACCGAGATACGGATGCCAGAGGTGTTCGGGGTCCTGCTCAACGGCCCGGATGACGTTCCGCATCTCGACGAGCGCCTTGGGCTCGGCCTCGTCGTACATGTTGCCCTGCAACATCTTCAGCACGTCGAGGCGATACCGCGGGTCCTGGACGAACGCGGTGAACAGGATGTTGAGCCGGTAGTAGGCCGAGATGAACTCGTACCAGTTGCGGACGCCGCGCCGCAGCAGCATCTCGTACGTGGCGAACCGCTCGCGCTTGAAGTCGCCCGCCTCGGCGGCGGCGATGATGTCGTTACAGGCCAGCCGGGCGCTGTTGAGGGCGATGCTGACGCCGGTGGAGAAGATGGGATCCACGAAGCGGGCGGCGTCGCCGATCATGACGAAGTTGTCGCCGCAGATCTGCTTCATCGCGTAGCTGTAGTCGCCCTCGGCCTTGAACGGCCGTACCTGCTTCGAGCTGCGCAGGGCCGCCTCCAGCTCGGGCCGGCTGCCCACGCACTCCCAGAAGAACGCTTCGAGATCCTCCCGGGCCGCCTCGGCGAACCGGCTCTTCTGGGTGACGACGCCGATCGACGTGATCGTCTCGGTGATGGGGATCTGCCACACCCAGCTGTCGGTCAGCGGCAGGAAGTGGATGAAGATGAAGTCGGACTTCGCCTGCTCGGCTGAGAGCGCCTGTCGATCGAAGCCGTCGAACCAGGTGTGGATCGCGTACTGGTTGAAGACCGAGTCGGCCACCTTCACCTTGAGCTGACTGCCCAACGTGGTGTTCCGGCCACTGGCATCGACCACCATCCGCACCGGCACCTCGCGTTGCCCGTCCGCGGATCGGGTGTGCAGCACGGGGTGTTCGCCCTCGAAGTCGACGCGGTTGACCCGCACGCCGTGGTGGACCTCAGCGCCGAGACTCGCCGCGTTCTCCAGGAGGATCTGGTCGAACTTGCCCCGGTCGACGTGGAACGTGTAATCGCGGTCGACGCCGGCCTGATCCCGTTCGTTGAACATGACCTCGGCGAGCCGGAAGTCGTGGGTGAGGTTGGAGAAGCCCATGTGGCTCACCGGCCGCGACTCGGCCGACGTCCAGGCCGCGCCGTACTTGCGCGGGAAGCCGGCCGCCTCGACGGCTGCCATCGCCCCGGTCTCCAACAGCACCGGCGTGGTTGCCGGGACCAACGACTCGCCGACGTGCTCGCGGGGAAAGTGCGCGCTCTCGAAGACCACGACGGACAGCCCCGCCTTGGCCAGGTAGGCGGCGGCCGTGGACCCGGCGGGCCCGCCTCCGATGATGCCGATGTCCCACTCTGCTGGCTTGGTGTTCATGGCGCCTCCTCGGGGGCCTGTCAGGCGCGGGGCAACGACAGGATCAGATCGGTGATGGTGTCGAGACTCCGGAAGTGCCGTCCCGTGATGTGCGAAGGCGGCACGTCGACGTCGAGCTCCGCCCGGACGAACGCGATGAGCCGAGCCGTGTTCAGTGAGTTCAGAACGCCCCACTCCAGCAGTGGCGAGTCGGGGCGCAGATCGACTCCGGTGACCGCCTCGTCCTGGTCGCCAATCAGCTCGTGGCGCACGTACACCATCAGTTGGCCGAGTATCTCGTCGCGTTGGTCTGTCGGCACAAACCCCTCCCAGGTCGCCGGACGTGGTATCCCCCATGGGGCGTCACCCGGGAGGCCGGGAAACCCACCGGCGCTTCCCCCTCTGATGACATCCCTGTTCGATGAATTCTAGAAGCCCACGCGGGTTCGTCAAGGGGATGCCGTGCAGGGATCGACGTCAGCAACTGGTGTGACGACGGTGGAGCCCGCCCGCCGAGGGCGGACCGATCAGGCCAGAACGCCCGTGAGGTAGGTCTGGATGGCCTTGCCCGTGCCCGCGGCCAGAGCGGCGGCGCTGAGCTCGACGATCGCCGGGACGCGGAAGACGTACCGGGTGGTGGCGAGACCGATCAGGTGCGAGCCGACCATGGCGGCGCGCAGCTCCGGCTGGGAGTGGCCCAAGGCGCGGGTCAGCGGGAGGATCACCTGGTCGCCGAGGAAGTTACGGACGGCGTCCGCCGCCATGTCGTTGGCCGTCATCGACCGGAGGATGCCGCCGAGCCGAGCCGCCGTGTCGGGCTCGTCCCAGTGACTGAAGAACAGCTCGACAGCGCGCCGGCCGACCTGGCCGCGGGGGCCCTTCATCGCCCGCTCCACCAGTTCCGGCGGCTGCAGGGCACCACGCACCGCCGCCTCGAACAGGCCTTCCTTGGTGAGGAAGAAGTGGTGCACCAGCGCGCTGTCGACGCCCGCCTCCTGGGCGATGGTGCGCACCGTAGTGCCCTCGTAGCCCCGCTCCGCGAACTGGCCACGAGCGATCTCGAGGATGAGCTGATGGCTCACCGTCGGCCCGACTCGTCGCCCCGTCCGTCGTCGTGGAGCACCGTTCGGGGACACCTCCGCGCCCACAAGTTCACCTTTCCCAGTTCATCGCATGCCCTATTCATCGTATGGGGGCAAACGCCATAGTATCGCCTTCCTACGTGCGGAAATACGGAGGTTCTACAGACAGGCCACGACAACAGTACGTAACGATGCCTTGACATGGTGCCCCGCACGGGCCGTAGCATGGCGCAGTGCTACGAACACGGGCCGTCGTCGGAAGTCTCGTCTTCTTTTGCGCCGCGCCGGGCGTGGTCGCCGGTCTCGGTCCATGGTGGATTTCCGACTGGGAAGTCGAAACGCCGTTCGCCTACTACCAGCCGGTTCGAGTCCTCGGCGCGCTGATGCTGGTCGTCGCGGTGGCGTTTCTCCTACAGTCGTTCGTGCGCTTCGTCGTGGAGGGTCTGGGCACTCCGGCCCCGGTGGCGCCGACCGAACACCTGGTGATCGGCGGGCCCTACCGGTACGTCCGCAACCCGATGTACGTCGCGGTGGTGACGGCCATCCTCGGCCAGGCACTGATCTTCGGCCAGGCCGCACTCCTGTGGTACGGGTTGGCCATCGCCCTCATCCAGGCCGCGTTCGTGCGGTTCTACGAGGAACCCGGTCTGCGCCGGCGATACGGCGCCGCGTACGACACCTACCGCGCTGCGGTCCCGGCGTGGATTCCCCGCCTACGGCCGTGGCAGCAGGGGGCCAGCTCACCGCAAGCGTGACCCGATAACGCGCCTCACCAGCCGTGCGGCCGATCGAACGAGCCGCTGACCCGCGAAGGGACTGCCATGTCGCCTACCCCCGAGGGCTGGCTGCCCTCCGCCCACGACGGAGGGCAGCCAGCCGTCTAGGCGACCCGCTGCCGGGTGGGCAGTTCCGCCTGCGTCACCGATGCCTGGCAACTGGCCGTCAACACCGGCAGCCGCCCGGAGACCTCGGCGATCAACTCCCCCCGCAACAGGTCCTCGCCGGCGGGTTCCCCCCAGATGACGAGCCGGCAGTTCACCTGCTCCGCGCGCACCGATGCCGAGGCAGTCCAGATAATGGGCATACGGTGTCGTGCCGCTCCCAGCAATTCCACCGTGACGAACTCGGGAGCCGTCTTGTCGGTGCCGTCGCACTGTTGGAAGCCAACGTGTGCCGTAATCTCACCACTGCCCAGGTAACTCAATTGAAACATTACGCGGAACTCGTGCCCACCTACGTCCGCCGGCAATAGTCCCGCTGTCAATAACAGCCCTTCTGGCTCGTAGAAGAGTACCTGGACATCCGTAACCGCCAGTGCTGATGACTTCATATCCCTGGTGGCCCCATCCCCCATTAGCGTACCGCCAGTTCATCGATGGATGTTATCCTGCCGACGGCCGCGCTGTCCCCCCCTAAATGGGTGAGTGATCACGCGGCACCGGTCGGGTTGCGGACCGTTACGGCCCGAATAGGTCTCATCGGGCACGACGTGCCGGGCGGAGATGCCGCACACGAATGCGAGCACGGCAATCGGCCGCGACCGCATACCCGCGTTGACATGCGTCAACGCCGATGCCGCTCTCGACCACCCCGCATTGGGCGTGGTGCGGTCGCGGCCCGGGCGTGCCGAGCCGGTACGCCACGTCGCTGCGGCGCAACCAGCTCCCACCGTCGAACCTGCCGCCATTGCGACACCGGCTACCGGCGGTCCCACCCGCCCGACCGTCGAACGATCAGCCGCGCCAAGCCCCCCTGGCGCGATCGAGGCCCCGACCGCAGGGCCGGGGCCTCGATTCCCGTGGACCGCTCAGGTCGGGGCGCCCGCCGCGAGGACCTCCTCCTCCTCGTCCTCGACCGCGTGGCCGTGACCCTGTGTGCGCAGGTGCGGAATGAACAGCGCGATGACCGCGCCCGCGGCAAGCGCACAGGCGGCCACCAGGTGGGCCTCCTCCAGGCCGTTGACGAACGTGGCCACGGACTCGTAGCCGCCGTTCGCGCCGAGGATCGCGCCACCCACCGACACGCCCATCACGGTGCCGGTCTGGCGGATCGCGTTGGACACACCGGACGCCACACCCTCCAGCTCGGCGGGCGCGAACCCGAAGGCCAGGCGGCCGATCGGCGCGAGGAAGATGCCCAGGCCGAGCCCGGTGATGACGAACGGCACCACCAGCTTCGAGTACGTCAGGTCGCCGACGACCGAGCCGATCCAGCCCACGCCGATGGCCTGCATCGTCAGGCCCAGGATCACCAGCGGCTTGCCGCCGATCTTGTCGGTCAGGATGCCCGAGATCGGTGCCGCGATCATCGGCATGGCCGTCCACGGCAGCGTGCGAACGCCAGCCTCCAGTGGTGAGTAGCCGAGGACGCTCTGCAGGTACTGGGTGCCGAGGAAGACGGCGCCGAAGACGCCGAACGGCATGATGATGGTCGCCACCATGGTGAGACTGAAGCCCCGGCTGCGGAACAACGACAGCGGCACCATCGGCGTGCGTGCCCGCGACTGCCAGACAATGAACACAAGCACGAGGAGACCGCCGACGATGAATCCCGCCAGGATGGAGGGGCTGTCCCAGCCGGCGCTGTTGCCCCGCACGAGGCTGGACACGATGCCGAGCATGCCGGCGGTGACCAGGACGACGCCCACCGGGTCCAGGCGACCGTAGCCGCCACGGCTCTCGCGGACACGCGTCATCACCGGCAGCAGCAGCAGACCGATGGGCACGTTGACCCAGAAGATCCACTGCCAGGACCAGGTTTCGGTCACCGCGCCGCCGATGACCGGCCCGAGGGCGATGCCGAGACCCACCATCGCGCCCCACAACCCGAACGCGTGGCCGCGCTGACGTGCCGGCACCACACTGGCCAACAGCGTGAGGGTCAGCGGCAGGACGACCGCGGCGCCCAGGCCCTGCACCGCGCGAGCGGCGATCAGGAATTCGATGTTGTCGGCGAGGCCCGCCAGCGCGGACGCAATGGTGAAGACCAGCAGCGCGATGGTGAATACCTTGCGCCGGCCGAAGCGGTCACCGAGCGCCGCGCCGGTCAACAGAAAGACGGCGAAGGTGAGCGTGTACGCGTTGACGATCCATTCAAGATCTTCAAGGCTCGCGTTGAGCTCGGTACGGATGACCGGCAGCGTCGTCGTGACGACGAGGGTGTCGATCGCGACCATGAACACGGCTACCAGGGCCGCGACCCATGTCCACGCCGCGCTGTGGGTCGCTGGTTGGTTCTTGTCCACTCTGTTTCCCTACTCGTGATGGATTGACTGGGAAGGATCGCTGGGACGCTGTCCGTTGCGCTCCTCTCGTTGGTAAGGGGGGCGGGAGACCCGGACATACGTCCCGCGCCAATAGCCCAGTGGCAATCGGTCCGACGCCGTCGCGCCGCCGACGAGACGGCCGAGCACGATGACGTGATCACCAGCGGTGATCACGTCATGGAGCGCGCACTCGGTGAAGGCGACGGTGGGTTCCAGCCGCGGCATACCGGCCACGTCGCCGGGCCGCCAGGCCACATTGGCGAACTTGTCGCTGCTGTAGCTGGCGAACAGTTCGGAGACCTCGTGGCCGTCGGCGTCGAGGAAGTTGACGGCGAATCCGCCGGTCTCCCGGATGGCGTCCAGGGTCGAACTCACCTGCCGCACGCAGAACAACAGCAGCGGCGGGTCCTTGGAGACGCTGCACACCGACGACGAGGTCAGTCCGTGCGGCCGACCCGATGCGTCGATCGTGGTCACCACGCTGACGCCGCTGGCCAGCGAGCCCATGATCGCCAGGAACGCACTCGGTTCCACGTTGACTAGTTCGGTGCCAGTAATGGTCCACCTCCTTCGATCGCCGCCAGCAGCGCGGCTCGATCGGTCTTTCCGTTCGGGGTGAGCGGTAGGCTCGTGGCCGCCTGGACGGAGTCGACGATCATGTACGTCGGCAGCTGCCCGGCGCACCAGCGCTTGATCTCCAGCAGGCCGGGCCGGCGATCGCCCGCCGGCACCACGACCGCGTGCAGCCGCGCGGCGAGCCCGACGCCGGCGACGACCACCGCGGCCGCCGCGACGTCCGGATGCGCGGCGAGGACAGCCTCGATCTCGCCGGGCTCGACCCGGTTGCCGCGCACCTTGGCCATGTCGTCGCGGCGGCCCAGGTACTCCAGCGTGCCGTCGGACGACATCCGCCCGAGATCACCCGTTCGGTACGGTCCACGCTGCGGCTCCCGCCCCCAGTAGCCGAGCATCACCGTGGGCCCGTCCGCCACGATCTCGCCCTCCGGGCAGTCGCCGCCACCAGCGGCACCTGCGCCGTCGAGGCTCGGCGGGACCAGGGTCAGCACCGCGCCACTGGCCGGTCGGCCGATCGGCAACGGGCGGTCGCGCCCCTCGTCGGCGTCGGTCACCTCGTACGACGCGCAGACGTTCGTCTCGGTGGGCCCGTACCAGTTGAGCAGCCGCACGCCCGGCCAGGCGGCACGGAGTTCGTGCACGTACCGGATCGGCATCACCTCACCGGCGAAGACGCAGGCCCGCAGGTCCGGCGGGGGCGGGCCGTCCAGCAACCCGCCGTCCCGGATCATCAGGGTCAGCGCGGACGGCACGGAATACCAGATGGTGATGCCCTCGTCGCGCACGAACCGCGCCAGCTGCACCGGCGCGTAGGCCAGCTCGGCCGGGACCAGGTGCACCGACGCGCCCGCGCGGAACGCCGCGTAGAGGTCGAAGACCGACAGGTCGAAGTTGAACGGGGCGTGGTTGGCCAGCCGGTCCCGTGGCGACACGGTGAGCAGGTCACCGGCCCACTCGACGAACGCCGCCGCGTTGCGGTGGCTCAGGCAGACGCCCTTCGGGGCGCCCGTCGACCCGGAGGTGTAGAGGATGTACGCGGGTTCGTCCGGGGCCGGTCGGTGCACCGGCGGCAGGTCACCCTCGGCCCCCAACCGCTGCAACTCGTCCAGCGACACGAGCGGTGGCCCGTCCGGAACACCACCCTCGCGTGCGACCCGGTCCGCGGCCGGACCGTCCGCCACCACGACGGTCGCCGCGCAGTCGGCCGCGATGCGCCACACCCGGGCGGGCGGGTTCGCCGCGGACACCGGAACGTACGGCGCCCCCAACGACAGCGCCGCCTGCATGACGGCCACCGCGTCGGCCCGTTTGTCGGACCACAGCACCACCCGGTCGCCCGGGGACACCCCCGCGCGCGCCAGCCCCGCCGCCAGGCGCCGCGCGGCCGTCGCCAGCTCCGCGTACGTGAGCTGGCCGTCGTCCGCGATCACCGCCGGCGCGTCCGGTGTACGCCGGGCCCACTCGGCCACGTAGCCGTGGATTCCCGCGCCACCCGGCATGTCGGACTGGTCCACGTCCCGCACGGTCGACACCTCCCTGGTCAAGCCGCGGCCCTCACAGGCCCAGTTCGCGGGCGATGAGCAGCCGTTGGACGTCCGACGTGCCGGAGAAGATCGTGCTGGGGACGGCGTCGCGCAGCATGGTCTCGATCCCGGTGTCGCGCAGGTATCCGAGTCCACCGAACAGGCGCACCGCGTCGAGCGCCCCGGCGACCGCCGCCTCCGAGACGGCCAGCTTCGACAACGCCACGTTGAGTTCCGAGCCGCCGCCGTTGTCCATCTCCCAGCAGCAGCGATAGAGCAGCAGCCGCGCCGACTCCGTCCGCAGCTTCATCTCCACGATCCGGTTCGCGACCGCCTGGAAGTCGCTGATGCGCCGGCCGAACTGGCGGCGCGAGGTCACATGCTCGACGCAACGTTCCACCAGGCGGTCCAGCAGGCCGACATATCCGGCGAACAGGCAGGCCCGCTCCCAGCGCATCGAGTGCTGGAAGATCGCGGCGCCCTGACCCGGCTCGCCGAGCACCCGCTGCGCCGGCACGAGGCAGTCCTGAAAGGACACCCGGCCGGCCGGCGCCGACACGAGGCCCATCTTGTCGAACGGCTCGCTGACCGTCAGGCCGGGAGTGTCCCGGTCCAGCACGAACGCGGTGACACCGAGATGGGCGGCGGCCCGATCGGTGGTCGCGTAGGTCACCAGCACGTCGGCCACCGGTCCGTTGGTCACGAACGTCTTCTCGCCGTTGAGCAGGTAGCCGTCCGCCGTCTCCGTCGCGGTGACGGCGAGGCGCGAGACGTCGGAGCCCGCGCCCGCCTCGGTCATCGCGTTGCCGGCCACCACCTCGCCCGAGCAGATCCGCGGTAGGAGGCCCTTCTTCACCTCGGGTGTGCCGAACCCGGCGATCGGCACCGCGCACGCGAACTGGTGCGCGCTGGCCGCGAACACCAGACCTGTGTCCGCGCACCCCCGACCGAACGCCTCGACACGCAGCGCGGTGTCCAGGGCGCCCAGCCCGCCGCCGCCGTACTCCGCGGGAATGCACAGGCCGAGCAGCCCCAGCCGACCGAGACGCCGCCAGGCCTCGCGGTCGTGCAGCCGGCTGGCGTCGGCGGTGGGCGGGAAAGCCCGCTCGGCGCTCGCGCGCACCTCGTCGTAAGCGTCCCGCTGTTCAGGCGTCCAGGCGAAGTCCACGGTGCCCCCTCGGCCGCGCGGTGAACCGGCGCGACGGAATGACCGGCTTGCAGGAGCAACCCGGACCGGACTGACATATCCTCAAAGGTCTAGACTTAGGCATTTGATCGGGCCGTGCGCTCGGGCGTACGGGAACTCGTAAGAGGTTGCCTTGACGACGCAGCAGGGATTCGACGGTGGCAGCGGCATCCGGCAGGCGATCCTCGACGTCACCCGGCGGGAGATCTCCGAGTGCGGCCTGACCGGGGTGAGCATCCGCAGCGTCGCCCGGCGCGTAGGTGTCGACCCACGGCTCGTGCGGCACTACTACGGCTCCAAGGAGCAGCTCCTGCGGCACGCGGTGCAGGTCGACGGCAACCCCGTTGAGCTGGCCGAACAGCTGCTGGCTGGCAGCCGTCGCCGGCTGGGTCGGGCCACCGCGACCGCCCTGCTCACCCACTGGGACAGCCCTCGTACGACGATCTCCTACCGCGCCCGGCTGTCCGCCTCGCTGACCAGTGACGAGATCGCCGAGCTGATGCGCGACGAGTTCGTACGGGCGTTCTTCGGCACGTTGGCCGAGGGCGTCAGCCCCGACCGACACGAGCTGCGGGCGGCGCTCGCCGCGTCCCAGGTGATCGGCCTGGCCCTGTGCCGCTACCTGATCGACGGCACCGAGCTGTCCCGGCACGACCGCGACGATCTGGCCCGGATGATGGGTCGCACGATCCAGCACTACCTCACCGCCGACCTGGCTGAGTGACGCCGGGCGCGTCGGCGGCCGAGCCGTCCGCGCGTTCGACGTCGTGAGCCGCCAGCCGCTCGTCGTCGACCGATGCCCGCCCCCGGGTCGGCGACGTCGCGTCATCCCGCCGGCCGGTCACGTTGTCCTTGGTGAGCAGCCGCTTGAAGTCCGCGGGCGCCACCGTCATGACCCAGGCCACCATGAGGAGCCGGCGGGGCATCGTGAAGTGGTAGTACCGCGCGTTCGGGTCGCCGAACCGGTACAGCGGCGGCACGAACCGCGCCCGGCGCAGCTCGCGGAAGATCATGTCAGCCGCCTCGGCCTGCCGCAGCCCACCGGCCCGGACCCGGGCGAACACCTCGAAGAACCAGTCCAACATCTGGCGCAGACCGTCCGGGGTGCGGAACCACAGTCCGCCGTCGGCGAACCGCTCGACCGGATCCCACGTCCCGGCGGCCAGGGCATCGTTGGTGGCCCGCTTCAACGACAGGTGGCCCAGGATCTGCCAGAGCAACCAGACCCGGCTGTACGCGTTCCACAACGCGAAGCTGCCGACGGCCGTTCGGGCAGCGGCCAGGATCTGGTCGTTGAACTCGATCAGGGCGTCCTGGAACGCCGCCGCCTCGGCCAGCACGACGCCCGTCGCCGGCTCGTCGCGGAGCGCTCGCGGCAGCGCGGCCCCGAGCGCGTGGACCATCTCCGCCGTCATCGTCACGTCCCGGGACAGGAACTCGTCGGTACGGCAGGCCGACAGCTCCATGGCGAACCACCGTGGCCCGTGGGTCACCGCCGCCCGGCGCTGCCAGTGGGGCGAGGTGGTCCAGCCGCCCTCTGCCGTGGCGGACGCGAACTGCTCCGCCAGGCTCGGGAAGGGCGCGACCAGTGCCCGGAACGCGGCGTCCGGGTCCGCCGGCAGGTCGTCGAACCGGTCGTGGTCCAGCCCCACCGTCACGCTGCACAGGTCGCTGGCGGCGTCGTCGTGGTTGCGGAAGTCCACCACCTGGATCCAGCCGCCGTCGAAGAGGTGGTGCACGGTCCCCCGCGACCAGGTCGTCGCCCGCTGGTAGTCGGCGAGCCGGCTGCACTCCTCGAACGGCCGGACGCCGCGCAGGTAGGCGTGCATCATCTTCGACCGCAGCAACAGCGGTCTCGGATCACCCTCGGCGGTCGCCGCCCGCAGGGGCGACTCCTGGTCGCAGGCGTCCACCACGAACCGCGCGGTCACCGTCCGCCCGGAGCCGAAGGTCAGGTGTACGGCCTCCGGGTCCAGCCGCACCTCGGTGGTGGACGCCCGTTCCGGCAGCACCGACGCGCCGTACCGGACGGCCAGCTCCCGGGCGTACCCGTCGACGACCGGCCGGTAGAGGTGCCACTCGCTGTGCTCGCCCGGCACGTGGAACTGCACGGCGTGCGCCGGGTCGTGCCGGCGGCCCGCCGTGTGGTGCAGGAAGGCGAGGCTCTTCTTGATCCCGCTGGTCCGGCGCACCGCGTCCGGCAGGTCCTCGAAGTGCGCGAAGGAGGCGATCTCCGGCACGTCGAACCGCTCGGCCAGCAGGTGCAGCACAGCGGTCGTGTACGGCACGGTGCTGTCGCCGGACGGCAGCACCGTGTCGTCGGGCGAGCCGACGAGCAGGACCCGCAGGTCCTGCTTGGCCAGTACCGTGGCGAGCAGGCCGGTCGCCAGATGGCTGCCCAGGATCACGACGTCGTACGACACCGGGGCGTCGGGTTCGATGGTGGTCATCCGGTCTCCTAGAAGATCTTCCGGCCCATGAGCTGCTCCTTGCCGGCCTCGCGCAGGAAGCCGAGCATCAGCCGCCGCACGTCCGGCGGCGCCTTGGTCGCCGCCCAGAGCATCGTCCGGCCGATCTTGAGCGGGGTCGGGTTGATGAACCGCAGGTGGCGGTCCTTCCAGCCCCAGTGGTCCGGCACGAAGGGCGCCCGGTTGAGGTGGTCGTACAGGGCGTCCGCCGCCTCGTCGCCGGTGATCTTGCCGGCCTCGAAGTCACCGCACTGCTTGACCATGTCCTCGAACAGCTCGCCGTAGCCCTCGTGGTCGGACCAGTGCAGACCCGGGTTCTTGACCTCTTCCAGCTCGTTCAGATGCCGTTCGTCGCCGGTGGAGCGCCACCGGCGGTACGCCTCGTGGGCCCGGAAGGTGCCGGCGTTCGAGCCCCACGCCCAGATCCGGAACACGGCCGTCCACAGCGAGTAGTGCTCGAACGAGGCGTACGCGGCGTTGACCAGCTTGTCGTTGCCGTCGAACAGCGCCTGCTGGCGGGTGTTCACCCCCTCGAACCGGTCGGCCGAGAAGTCGTCGTCACCCACCGCCCGCAGGATCCGCCAGGCCAGCACGTTGACCGCCTCGCAGGTGTTGGACAGACCACGGGAGAACAGCGGGTCGATGAACGCCGCGGCGTGGGCCAGCAGCACCCAGCGGTCACCGACGGTGGTCTTGGACGAGTACTGCACCCGGTCCGTGCCCACCCACTCCCGCATCGGCCGGGCGCCCTCGAACTGCGCCGCCATACCGGGGAACCGCTGCATGTGCTTCCAGAAGTCCTCCTCCGGCGACATGCCGGGCGTCTTCGGATACATCCGCGGGTCCATCGTGAGGCCCACGCTGCACAGCGGGTTCTTCGAGTCCTTGTGGTTGTTGAACGCGATCACCCACGACCAGCCGCGCGGGAACAGGTGGTGGACGGTGCCCTCGTAGAACGGCACCGGCGGCTTGTCCGCGCCGGTGCGCTGGAACACCTCGTCGGTGGTCTTGAGGTCGATCATGTGGTTCCAGACGGCCCGCGAGTGGTGCTTGTACCGGCACGGGTCCTCGCGCAGCCCGAACTTCTCGGCCAGCGGCGAGCGGTAGCCGCTGGCGTCCACCACGTACCGGCTGCGGAACTGCTCGCCCCGGGTCGAACTGACCGTGACGCCGGAGTCGTCGAAGTCGACGTCGGCGATCGTGAAGTTCACCCGCGCCGTGCAGCCGTACTTGATCGCCGCGTGGAACAGGTACGCGTCGGTGTCCTGCCGGTACATGTGCGGCGTCTCGTGCAGCAGGCTCGGGAAGTTGAACATCGTGACCTGCTTCGGGTCCTGCGGCTTGCCCTCCTGGTGGTTGAGGAAGGCGAAGTGGTCCTTCTTGCCGTGCCAGGGCGAGATGATCTTCTGGCAGGCGGTCAGCGTCGCCAGGGTCATCAACTCCGGCACCTTGTACCGCTCGGACATGGTGCGCAGCGACACCAGCATGTTGGGGATGGTCGACTCCCCGATGGCGAACTTCGGGTGCGCCTTGGCATCGACCAGCAGCACCTTCGCGCCGTTGCGGGCCAGGATCGCGCCGAGCATCGAGCCGGCGAAACCAGCGCCGAGGATGGCAACGTCATAGGTGGCCTTCTCGGCCTCGATCAATTCACTCACCGTGCACTCCAATTTCCTCGGGTTACTTCGGCTCGGGAACGCGCAGCCGGGAGCCGAGCACCGGCCAGCCAGCGATTCTCTGCTTGATCTCCTCGACCGGCTCGAACTCGCCCCGGGCGAAGCGCTTGCGCATGAAGAGGGTCAGACCCTCGTAGGTGAGCTCACCGATCGCTGGCGGCGCGTCCCGCTTCGCCCAGCGCAGGGTGCCGAGCACCTTGGCCGCGGACGCGCCGGTGATCCGGATCGCCGGGTCGGCCAGGCCGAACGCCGGCGGCACGAACCGCGCGCTGGCGAGCTGGTCGCGGATCTGCTTGGCGACGTCCTTCGGCTCCGCCTCCCCCGCGTCGACGGCGCGCATCATCCGGCTGACGCCGGCCAGGAACTCGAGGACCTCGGCGTGGTCGGGGTCGTCGACCTTCGACCGGTCGAACTCGCGCAGCTCCACCCGCCACCACGGCCGTTCCATCCGTCGCAGCACGGCGGGGTCGCGGGTCTTGGAGTAGAGCGCGTAGCCCCGGTTGATCTCGAAGGTGGAGAGGATCTGGGTCAGCGCCCACACCCGGAACCAGGCATCCCACAGGTCCCAGTCCCGGAACGCGATGTACGCGTTGTTGACCAGATCGTCGTTGAAGTCGAGCTGACCCTGCTCGAGCTCCTGCACGTACTCGAACCGCTCGACGGCGAAGTCGTCGTCCTTGAGCGCGTCCAGCAGCCGCTGGGTCAGCGCGTTGATGATCTCCATGGTGTTCGACAGGCCACGCGAGAACAGCGCGTCGACGAAGCCCGCCGCGTGCGACATGAGGCACCAGCGGTAGCCCACCGTCTTCTTCGGCGAGTACTGCAGGCGGCCCGTGCGCACCCACTCGCGCACCGGGGTGGCGTGGGTGAACTGCTGCGCGATGCCCGGGTACCGGTCGAGGAACCGGCGGAACTCGTCCTCCGGCGAGCAGTCCGGCACCGGGTACCTGCGCGGGTCGAACTGCACGCCGACGCTGCACAGGTCATTGGTGGACCGGGGGTGGTTGTCGAACGGGATCACCCACATCCAGCCACCCTCGAAGATGTGGTGCAGCGTCCCCTCGTGCCAACGCGTCGGGTTGCCGTATGTGCCGCGCGGGGCGAAGTCGTCGAACGGCCGCACGCCGACCATGTGCGTGAACAGCGACCGCGAGTGGTGTTCCAGCCGGGTCGGCTCCTCCCGCAGGTCGAACTGCTCGGCCAGCGCCGAGCGGAAGCCGCTGGCGTCCACCAGGTAGCGGGCCCGCACGGGCGCGCCGGGGCCGACGTCGAGCGTCACGCCGTCGTCATCGACCTGTACGCCCGCGATACGCGTCTGCTGCCGGATCACGGCGCCGTACTTCGCCGCCACCGTGAGCATGAAGTTGTCGATGTCCTGCCGGAAGAAGTGGTTCTCGGTGTTCAGGATCTTCGGAATCTGGAACATGTTGGACTCTTCGGGCCGCTGCTGCTCGCCCGGTCGCTGGTAGACGAAGCCGAAGTTCCTCTTCACCCCGCCGGTGGTGTTGATGTGCGCGTACACCGACTCGAAGGTGCTCAGGTACTTGATCTCCGGCACGCCGTACCGCTCGCTGATCAACCGCATCGCCATCGAGGTGTACGGGATGGTCGACTCGCCGACGGCGAAGCGGGGGTGCGTTCCGGCGTCGATCACCAGCGTGTGCGCGCCGTTGGCGGCCAGGCACGCCGCCAAAGTCGAGCCGGCGAGCCCGGAGCCGATCACCACCACATCGAACATCCCGTTGTGCGCGGCAGCACCTTCCATAATGGACTCCTTATCCATTGGATTCACTTCGGCGTCGGGACGCGGAGTCGCTTGCCGACCACGGGCCAGCGCGCGATGAGGTGCTTGAGTTCCTCGCCGACGGCGAACTCGCCGGGCGAGAAGCGCTTCTTCATGAAGAGCGTCAGGCCCTCGTACGTGAGGTCGCCGACGGCCTTCGGCGCCTTCTTGCGCGCCCAGCGCAGGGTCTTGCCGATCTCGAAGAAGTTGGCGTCGGTCCACTGGTTGTCCGGGTCGGCCAGGCCCCACGCGGGCGGCACGAAATCCGCCTCACGCAGCAACCGCAGCAGCTCGGCGGCCGTCTCCCCGGAGTCCGCCCGCCCCTCCTGCACGGCCCGGGTCATGTCGTTGACCTGCTGCAACAGGACCATGACCGCGCCGTACGGCGCGTCCTGCGGGATGACCCGTCCCCGCCACCACGGCCGCTCCAACGGGGCCAGCACCGCCGGGTCGCGGGTGTCCAGGAAGCGGGCGTACGCCCGGTTCACCTCGAAGGTGGCGATGAACTGTCCGAGTGACCAGATGCGGAACCAGGCGTCCCACAGGCGCCAGTCGCCGAACGACGTGTACGCGTTGGCGACCAGGTCGTCATTGAAGTCGAGCAGACCCTGCTCGAACTCCTGCATGTACTCGAACCGCTCGACCGAGAAGTCGTCGTCCTCGATCGCGGAGAGCAGCCGGTGCACCAGCGCGTGCATCGTCTCCAGCGAGTTCGACAGCCCCCGGGAGAACAGCGGGTCCAGGAAGCCGGCCGCGTGCGAGGTGAGGCACCAGCGGTAGCCGACCGTCTGCCGCGACGAGTACTGCAGCCGGCCGGTGCGGGTCCAGTCCCGCACCGAGCGCGCCTGGGCGAACTGGGGTTCGATGTCCGGGTACTGGGCGATGAACCGGCGGAACTCCTCCTCCGGGGAGCAGTCCGGTACCGGGTGGATCCGGGGGTCGAGCTGGAGGCCGACGCTGCACAGGTCGTTGGTGCCGCGCAGGTGGTTGTCGAACGGGATCACCCACATCCAGCCGCCCCGGAACAGGTGGTGCAGCGTGCCGTCGTGCCAGGGGCTGGGATGCCCGTACCGGGACTTGGGGGCCAGCTCGTCGTACGGCCGGATGCCGACCATGTGGGTGAACAGCGACCGCGACTGGTGTCGGAACCGGCTCGGCTCCTCCCGCAGGCCGAACTGCTCGGCCAGCACCGAGCGGAAGCCGCTGGCGTCGACCACGAACTTGGCCCGGAAGTGGCCGCCGGTGTGCTTCAGCGTCGCACCGTCGTCGTCGATCTCCACGCCGGTGATCCGCACCTGCTGGCGGACCGTGGTGCCGTACTTGGCGGCGACCGTGAGCATCCAGTTGTCGATGTCCTGGCGGTAGAAGTGGCTCTCGGTGTGGGTGACCTTGGGAATCGGGAACATGTGGGTCTCGCGCGGGTCCTGGCGCTCCCCCGGCCGGTGGTAGACGAACCCGAAGTTGCGCTTGACTCCCGACGTGGTGTTGATCTTGGACTGGACGCCCTCGAAGGTGGACAGCCACTTGATCTCGGGAACCCCATACCGCTCGCTGACCAGCCGCATCATCATCGACGTCGCCGGAATGGTCGACTCGCCGATGGCGAACCGCGGATGGGTCGTGCCGTCGACGATCAGCACCTTCGCGCCGTTGCGGGCCAGGCAGGCGGCCAGCATGGTGCCGGACAGGCCGGACCCGATGATCGCGACGTCGTACTCCGGCGTGCTGCGCGGATGATCAGTCATATCGTTCAAGCTCCTTCATCAGCCGCTGTGGGAGCGGGCAGGTAGCCGGTCCGCACCATCCAGCGCAGGTAGATGTCGAGTAGGTCGTCGTCCAACGGCGGGCACCGGACGTCGGTGCCCCGCAGTTGTTCCTCGGTGTTGTCGACGCCGTAGTGGACGGCCTCCTCGCCGCCGACCACGAACTCCTGGACCACCGGCATGACCGGGTGCAGTTCGTTCGTGCCGACGGCGTAGGTGGCCTTGAGCGCCTGCCACCACTCCTCGACGGGTACGACCTCGACCGCGAAGCCGTGCCGACGTAGCGCGCGCACCACGTCCGCGAAGAGTGCCTTGTACGGGCTCACCAGGTGGTACGTGCTACCCAGGGCCGGGCCGTACCGGGAGATGTGCACCAGCGCGCCCGCCACGTAGTCGACGGGCGTCATCTCCACCTTGATGTCGATGTCCGGCGCCAACCCGAGCTGCACACAGCCCTTCATGACCCGGGTGGTGAAGTGGGTGGTCAGGCTCGCGCCGGTACGGGAGTCGCCCAGCACCCGACCCGGCCGGTAGATGTCGGCCGGCACGCCGCGCGCGCGGGCCAGCTCGACCAGCCGCTCCGCGGCCCACTTGGTCTGCACGTATCCGGTCACCAGCCGACCGGCCGAGGCGATGTCGTCGTCCTCGCCGACGACGTCGCGGCCGGGGGCCGGTAGGCCCCAGATGCCGTACGTCGAGACGTGGTGGACCGCGGTCGGCCGCCCACGCGCGGCCAACCGCAGGATTTCCTCAGTGCCCGTGACATTGTCCGGTCGGAGCTGCTGGTAGTTGTAGCCGAAGTGCACCCGGGCGCCGCAGTGGTAGATGCCGTCCAACAGGTCGGCGAGTTCGTCGAACCGCTCGGCGGACAGGCCCAACCCGGGTCGGGCCAGGTCACCGGGCAGCACCGTGATCCGGTCGACGGCGGTGGCCGGCAGGGGGAGGTAGCGCTCCATGTTGTCCAGCAGCCGCCGCAGGCCGGCCTCCTCGTCGGCGCACCGCACCAGGCACCACACCCGGGCCGTGGTCGATTCGAGCAGGGTGTGCAGCAAATAGCCGCCGACGAAGCCGGTCGCGCCGGTCAACAGGACGTGCCGGGGGTCGCGCACCCGGGCCGGCGGTTCGCCGACCACCCGGATGTCCGGCGCGAGGGTCACGTCGCCCGCGATCCACGCCGGATCACTGGCCGGGTCATCCGCCAGGTCGCCGCCGCCCTGGTCACCGGCGGGCGGAACGCCGTCGTTAGCGGACCCGTCGACGGACCGGTCGGCCAGCAGCCCGGCGAACAGGTCGGCCCAGTGTGCCGGGGTGGCGAGGGTGAGCAGGTCACCGGCGCGCACGGTGAGGCCGAGATCCCGCCGGCAACGCCGGACGGCGTCCATGACCATGAGCGAGTCCATGCCGCTGGCCAGCACGTCGCTCTCCTCGTCGAGGGCCCCCGAACCGGCGCCCAGGACGTCCGTCGCCAACTCGACCGCGTACGCGCCGAGCGTCGCCCGCACCCGGCGCGGGTCACGCTCGGCGCGCAGGTCGGCCAGCAGCGGCGCCTCCGCGACATCGTCGGCGGCCGGTTCGTCGGCGGTGATGCCGCGCAGCATCGGCCGCTCGGTGCGGGCCTGCATGACCGGCTTGAACACCGACCAGTCGACCGCGCACACCACCCGCTGCGTGGCGTCGCCGGCCGCGAGCGCCGTCAGGATCCGGATGCTCTGGTCGGCCGGCAACGGCCGCAACCCGGTGGCCTTCAGGAACGCCAGCACCTCGTCGCCGAAGAGCGCGGACGGCAGGTCCCACGGGCCCCACGCGACGGACAGGGCCGGCAGGCCGGCGGCGTCGCGGTGCCCCGCCAGCGCGTCGAGGAACGCGTTGCCGGCCGCGTAACTGGCCAGGTGCTGCGAGCCCCAGGTCGCGGCGATCGACGAGAAGCCGATGAAGAAGTCCAGCTCGGCGCCGCGCGTGAGCTGGTGCAGCAGCCAGCCGCCGATCACCTTCGGTCGCCACACCCGCCGGTACGCCGCGTCGGTGGCCGTACGGGCGAACTCGGGCTCCGACACGCCGGCCGCGTGGACGACACCGCGCAGCGGCTGGGCGCCGTTCTCCAGCGCGGTGAACACGGCGGTCATCGCCGCCTCGTCGACCACGTCGGCGGCTACCACGTCGACGGTGGTCCCCAACCGCTCCAGCCGCCGCACCGCGTCGATCCGCCGCGCGGCCTCCCCGGTCGCGTCGGCCCAACCGTCCCGCTCGGGTAGCGGGGTGCGGGCGAGCAGCACCAGGCGCCCGGCGCCGGCGCGGGCCAGCCATTCCGCGACGGTCAGGCCGATTCCGCCGAACGCCCCGGTGATCAGGTACGTGGCCTCGCCGTGGACCGGTGGCCGACGGCGCAGCGCCTCGGGTGGCAGTGCGGGCGCGGGGGTGAGGCGCAGCGCGTACCGACGGTCGGCGCGCAGCGCCTGCTGGTCGTCGTAGCCGTCCGGTGCGTCGGCTGGGCCCACGCCGGACGGGTCGCCGGGGATCAACCCGCCCGTGGTCAGCGCGGCCAGCAGCAGCAGGTCCTCGCCGGGTCGGCGCTGCGGGTCCAGGTCGATCGCGCCACCCCACCGGTCCGGGTGCTCCAGCGCCAGCACCCGGCCCAGGCCCCACAGCGTGCCGGCGACCGGGGCGGCCGCGTCTGGGACGGTGCTCTCCGTGCTCACCCGCAGGGCGGCGCGGGTGACGAGGGTGAGCCGGGCGTCGGCGCACTCCTGGTCGTCGAGCATCGCGCGCAGGAGGGCGAGGGTCGTCAGGTCAGCGCGCCCGGCGTACTCCTGAAGGCTCGCGGCGTCGCAGTCCTTGGACGCGGGCGCGTCGAGCCCGGTCAGGACCACCGCGAGCCGGGGACGACCCGGGCCGGCGGACCAGGTGGCGACCAGCTCCCGGACGGCGTCACGGTCAGGCCGGCAGTCCGACCCCTGGCCCACCACCGGCGGCGCCGACACCGTCACGGCGGCGTCGCGCTCCCGCAGCAGCGCGGCCAGCCCGGTGACCAGCGCGGCATCCGGACCCGTCGGGTCGGCCACCAGCAGGTAGCTCTGTCCGGCCAGGTCGGCCGGCGGCTGCGGAGACGGCCCGGGCAGGGGCACCCAGGTCTGCTCGTAGAGCAGGTCGGCCGGGACCTCCCACTGGGCCGGCGCGGGCACCGGCGCGACGGTCACGTCCTGCGCGTACCCGATCGGCACGCCGCTGGCGTCGAGCAGGTCGACGGCCCCGGTCAGCACGTCGCCGACCGCCCGCACGGACCCGACGCGGACCCGTACCGCCCGTACGCCGCCCGGGGGCGCGACGTCACTCGACGTCGCGGGCGTGCCACCGAGCGCGCCGCAGCCGGCCAGCGTCGACCCGTTCTCCGACTCCGCCCCGCCCGCCACCGTGACCGCGACCCGCGCGGCGTCGAGCACCTCGTGCCAGCCCGCGTCGTCCGGCACCGGGATCTCCGGCGCGGTCTCGACGTCGTCGTCCTCGTCGGGGTACGGGCGGTCGGCCGGCCACCGACGCCGCAGCACCCCGCTGGCGTGGCGGATCCACGGCGCGGCCAGCGCCTCGCGGGCCGCGGTGGCCCCGACCAGCTCCCAGTCGGCCGAGCCGTCGTCCCGCGCCGTGACCGTGAGCCGCAGCTGACCCCGCTCGCCGGTCGGGACCAACGTGTGGACGCGCAGATCCTCGGCGCACCGCCACCCACCACCGAGGCAGTCCGTGGCGGCCCGGACCGCCACATCCAGCACCGCGCCGAGACCCGGCGACTCGCCGGGCAGCGCCTCGGGCGTCACCTCGTACGCCGGCACGGGTCCGGGCAGGCGGCGGCCGACGCCCGGGATGTCTCCGGCCACGGCGGCGGCCCCGGTCTCCTCGGCGGCGGCCGCGACCGGCGCGGCGACCGGCCCGACCTCGCGGAACCAGTAGTGCGCGCCGCGCCACGGTGTCGTCGGCAGCGGTACCGCGCGCACGTCCTCGCCCTCGTGGAAGGCCCGCCAGTCCGGACGTGCGCCCCGCAGGCTCACGCTGCCGACCGCGCCGAGCACCTCACGCAGGTCCTCGCCGCCCCGCCGCAGGGTGGGCACGAACGCGCAATCCGGCTCGCCGGCGAGCGAGCGGGCCGCGAGTGCCGTCAGCACGGGCGCGGGCCCGAGCTCCACGAAGGTGCGCATGCCCGCGTCGTGCAACGCGCGCACCCCGTCGCGGAAGCGGACCGCGCCGGCCGCGTGCCGCAGCCAGTAGTCCGGGCCGAGGTCGTCGTCGCCGAACAGTCGACCGGTGACGTTGGACGCCAACGGGATGCGCGGCGGGCGGAACGACAGCCCGGCCAGCACCGACCGGAACGGCTCCAGCATGGGTCGGATCAGCGGCGAGTGGAACGCGTGCGACACGGCCAGCCGCCGGGTGCGGACGCCGTCGGTCGCCAGCCGCTCCAGGACGGTGGCCAGATGCGCGGCGTGACCCGAGATCGTGACGTCGCTCGGCCCGTTGACCGCGGCGACGGCGACCGTGCCCGCGTACCCGTCGATCGCCGCGACGGCGACCTCCTCCGCGCAGCCCGCGGCGGCCATCGCGCCGCCCGCCGGCAGCTCCGCCATCAATCGCGACCGCGCCGCCACCAGCGTCGCGGCGGCGGGCAGGTCCAGGACACCGGCGACGCAGGCGGCGACCAGCTCGCCGACGCTGTGGCCGGCCACCGCAGACGGTCGCAGGCCCCAGGAGAGCCACATCTGGGCCAGGGCGTACTCGACCGCGAACAGCGCCGGCTGCGTGTACCGGGTGTCGTCGAGCGGCGTCGGACCGTCGGCCCAGAGCACGTCCGCCAACCGACGGGGCAGCTCGCTGTCGAAGAGCGCCGCGGCCTCCTCGAAGGCGGCGCGGAAGGCGGCGTTCCCCAGCAGCCCGCGGGCCATGCCCGGGTACTGGGCGCCCTGGCCGGTGAACAGCCAGGCGACCTTGCGATCGCGGCGGCGGGGCAGCGCGGCGACCGTCAGCCCGCGCGGGTGGCGGCCCTGCGCGTACGCCGACAGGACGTCCGCCAGCTCGTCGGTGTCGGCGGCGGTGACCGCGAGGCCGTGCGTCTGGACCGCGCGGCCGACGTGCGTCGTGTAGCAGGCGTCGCCGAGGGACACCGCGTGCGGACCGCGCAGCCACCGCGCGTGCCGGTCGGCCATCTCGCGCAGCGCCTCCTCGGTACGCGCGGAGGCCAGGAACAACCCGTACGGCGGTTGGGCACCAGCCCGAACGGCACCGGCCGGCGGCGCCGCCAGCACGACGTGCGCGTTCGTCCCGCTCGCCCCGAAGCTGCTCACTCCGCCGGTGCGCGGGTGGCCCCGATCCGGCCACGGCGTACAGGTCACGGGCACCCGCACGTGCAGGCCGGACCAGTCCAGGTTCGGGTTGGGCTCGCTCAGGTGCAGGTGCGGTGGGATCTCGCCGTTCGACATGGCGAGCACGACCTTGAACAGGCCGGCCATGCCGGCGGCCGGCTCCAGGTGCCCGATGTTCGTCTTCACCGAGCCCACCAGCAGCGGGTCGTCGGGGCGGCGGTGCCGACCGATGACGGCTTCCAGCGAACGCAGCTCGATGGGATCTCCCAGCGAGGTGCCCGTGCCGTGCGCCTCGACGTAGTCCACGCCGTCCGGCCCGACGCCGGCCTGGCTCATGGCCGCGCCGACCACGTCCTGCTGCGCGAGCGGGTTCGGCACGGTGAGGCCGCTGGAGCGACCGTCGTGGTTGACCGCCGAGCCACGGACGACCGCGACGATCGGGTCGTTGTCGGCCAGCGCGGCGGAGAGCCGCTTGAGCACCACGACACCGGCGCCCTCGCCGCGGGCGTAGCCGTCGGCCGACGCGTCGAAGGTCTTGCACCGCCCGTCGGCGGACAGCCCGCGGAACTTGCTCATCATGACGAAGCCGTACGGGGACAGCAGCAGGTTCACCCCGCCCGCCAACGCCAGGTCACACTCCCGCAGCCGCAGCGCCTGGCACGCCTCGTGCAGCGCGACCAGCGACGACGAGCAGGAGGTGTCGACGACCTTGCTCGGCCCCCGCAGTCCGAGCAGGTACGAGATGCGGCCCGCCAGGAAGCTGGGCTCGCCGGTGAGCTGGTAGAAGTCGACGTCGTCGATGTCGCCGGCGCTCTGCCGGGCGCGTACGTAGTCGGTCGTGCTCAGCCCGAAGTAGACGCCGGTGCGCGAGCCGTCGAGCCGGTCGGGCGCGTAGCCGGCGCGCTCCAGCCCTTCCCAGCAGATCTCCAGCGCGATGCGGTGCTGCGGGTCCATGCCCAGCGCCTCGCGCGGGGAGATCCCGAACGCCTCCGGCTCGAACCGGTCGACCTGGTCGAGGAACGCGCCCCGGATCGTGTACGCCTTGCCCGGCGCCTCCGGGTCCGGATCGAGGTACGCGCGGGCGTCGGCGCGCTCGGCCGGGAACTCCGAGGTCGTGTCCACCCCGTTGCGCAGCAGGGTCCAGAATTCCTCCGGCGAGTGCGCGCCGCCGGGGAACCGGCAGGCCATCCCGACGATGGCGATCGGTTCGTCCAACCAACCGTCACGACTGTCGGCAAGGCGGCGACGCAGGTCCCCGATGGTGCGCAGCGCGTCGGCCATCAGCCGGCGGCTGTCCGGTGTACGCGAAGCGGTCGTCGACATCTCAGCCCCCCTCCGCGAGCGCGGCCGACAGCCGCGCGATCAGCTCGTCCTCGGACATCGCCGCCAGGTTGTCGTCGGCGTCGTCGGGCACGCCGGTCGCCGTGGTGGCCGGCCCGGTGGTCGCCGTGATGGCGGGCGTGGTGGTCGGCGCGCTCGATCGGCCCACATCGGCGGCCGGATCGAGCAGCGTCAGCAGGTGGTCGGTGAGCGCCGCCGCGTTGGGGAACTCGAACGTGAGCGTCGCCGGCAGGTCCACTCCCAGCGCGCGTTCCAACCAGCCGCGCAGGCTCAGCGACATCACCGAGTCCATGCCGAGGTCGAAGAAGCCCTGGTGGGCCAGCACGTCCACCCCGGACGCCTCGCCCAGCACCTCGGCCACCGCGTCGAGCACCGCCTCCAACAGGCGCTCGGCCCGCTGCTCGGCCGGCAGCGCCAGCACGACGCCGGCCAGCGGCGCGACCGGCGGCCCGGCCTCCTGGGATCCGCCGTCGCTCGCCACCGACTCGACGCCCACCTCGGCCAGGAAGGCGCGGTCGGCCCGCTCCCGGCACACCCGCGCGTACCGGGGCGCGTCCACGTCCGCCACCGTGAACTGGGTCAGGCCCGCCCGGAGCGCCACCTCGAAGGCCTCGCCCACCTCCGCGCCGGCCAGCGGCCGCAGACCGCTGTCGACCATCACCATCCGGTCCCGGCGGGACAGCTCGGCCGGGTCGTCGACGGGCATGAACCGCACCACCTGGACGGGTAGACCGGCCCGCTCCCGCGCCGTGGTCACCGCGTCGACCGCGCCCTCGGCGGCGGCCCGCGCGGCCATCCCGGTGGCCCCCCAGACCGCGGCCGCCGCGCCGGTCAGGCAGAACAGCGGCGGCGCGAGGTCACGGGTCGCCAGGTCCAGCCGGTGTACGACCTCAGCCCAGCGCACGGCCGGCGACACCGCGCCCTCGTCGAGGGTATCGAGCGGGGCGGCCGGCGCGGGCATCCCGACCAGCAGCACGCCCCCGAGCGGGGCGCCCAACGCGTCCGGCGTCAGGTCGGCCGCGAGATCCGCCGCGCGGTCTGCCGCCGATCGTTCGTCCGCCCTACGGTCTGCCGCCGTCAGGTCGATTCGTCGCACCTGCACGCCGGCCGCTGCCAGCTCGGCGAGCCGTACGTTTCCCGGGGACGCACCGTCGGACGGTGTGGCGTCGAGCGGTGTGGCTTCCCCGACGATCAGCCGACGCAGGCCGCGGCGGACGAGCACGTCCACGAACGGTCGGCTGGCCGGGTGCAGCGCGTCGGTCACCAGGTACCAGGCGTCCGGATCACAGTCGAACTCGGGCAGCGCGGTCGGCAGCGGATCCGCCGTGGACAACCGTCCGGCGTACCAGGCTCCTTCGCGCAGGAGCAACTCGTCCTCGGCCGGCCCGGTCGCGGGCCCGCGCGGCGCCGTCAGCGCACCGGCGAGTCCGGCAGCGTCGCCGGGAGTCCAGCCGGCGTCCTGCTGGCCCGCCTCGCCGCCCGCCTGGCCCGCCTCGCCGCCCGCCTGGCCCGCCTCGCCGTCTGCCTGACGCGGCGCGGTGCCGAGCAGGTGCGGGTCGACGTCGACCAGACCACCCCACCCGGGCGCGGCCTCCATGGCCAGCACCCGCCCGGCCGCCCACACCGCCGCCTGCGCCGGGTCCATTTCGCCGGCACCGGTCGGCTGGTACGCCCCGGCGGTGACGACGCGCAACCGCCCGGGCGGCACGTCGAGTCCGGCGCGAAGCTGACGGGCGGCCCGCACGACACCCGCTACCAGGACCTCGACCGGCACACTTCCGGGTGCCGCCGCCGCGACCAGCACGATCCCGTGGTCCGGCGGAACATCGGCCCACGGCGGCAGGTCGCCCTCCGGTGCGCCGCCGGTCGGCCTACCGCCCCGGTCGTCGTCCGGGCCCGAGCCGGCGGACGGTGGCCGCCAGGTCACCTCGACGCCGGCGAGCCGCAGACCGTCGACCACGCGCTGACCCGCCTCGACGGACGCGCCCGTGAGCGGGACGACGAGCCACCGCCCGGCCACCGCCTCCGGGGCGGGCGGCAGGACGCGACGCCAGCGGACGGTGAACGTACGCGCGGCCCAGCGGTCCCGGACGTCGTCGGGCAGGGTGACGGCGGTGAGCGCCGGAGTGGTCGTGACAGCCGGCGTCGTGGTCGCGGAGGCCGACCGCTCCGCGACGGGTGTCGAACCGGTCGCCGGGTCCGACGTGTCCGCCCAGTGCCGGCGTCGCTGCCACGGGTAGCGCGGCAGCACCGCCCGGTACGGGCGGCGGCCGAACAGCCTCTCCCAGTCGATGCCGACACCGACCACGTGGAGCTGGGCGACGACGTCGAGGAATCCCTCCGGACGGCCCAGATCCGCCCCGACCGCCAGGAGGCTCGCCTCCCCTCCTGCGGCGACGGCCGCGGCGTCCGACCCGCCGTCGACCGCGAGCCACACCCGCTCCCCCGCCGCCGCGAGCGGCGCGGCCAGCGCGTCCCAGCCCGACGCCGATGACCGCGCGGGCACCGGGTGCGGACCGGACACCGGCCCGCCCGCCGAGGCCAGCCACAGCACCGGCGCCGAGGACATGTCGGTGGGTGCCGCCACGGTGACGGTCGTGCCGTCGAGCGCCGCGCGGATCGCCCGCGCCGGGTCGAGCGCACCCGCCGCGCACGCCGCCGCCAACTCACCGACACCACGTCCGACGACCGCGTCGGGCCGTACCCCGTATGCCTCCCAGACGGCGGTGAGCGCGAGTTGGACGGCCAGCACGGCGGCCGGCTCGCCCCGATCCGCGTCGCCGGCGGTCAGCGCCGTACGCAGCGCGCCGCTGTCGTCGAGCGCGTCCAACGTGGCCCGGAAAGCGGGCTCGTCGCGATCGAGGGCGCGCCAGTCGACCGGCGCGCGGTCCCCGTACACGAGGACCAGGCGCTCGGACTCGTCGGAGGCCGTGCCCTGGTGCGCGCCGTCGCCACCGGACAGCCCGGCGGCGAGGTCGGCGATCCCGCGACCGACCACCGCCAGCCGGTGTTCCAGGTGAGCGCGGCGGGTCGCCGCGGCGTGGCAGATGTCGGCGATGTCCGCGCCGACCCGCGCGGACAGTACGTCCGCGAAGCTCTCCCGGGCGGCGGCCAGGGCGCCGTGCACGGCGGCCGACAGGATCAGGAGGTGAGCACGGCCGGTCATGATCGCGCCGGCCCTGGAGGACGCGGCGACGTCCGGTGTCCGGTGCCCGTTCTGCGACGACGGGGTGGCCGGCCCGCTGAGCACCACGTGGGCGTTGGTCCCGGCGAATCCGAACGCGCTCACCCCGGCGATCCGGGGTCGCCCGCCGGTGGCCGGCCACTCCGTCGTGGACGTGGTGATCCGGACCGGCAGCCGCGCCCAGTCCACCTGAGAGGTGGGACGGGTGACGTGCAGGTGCGCGGGCAGCTCGCCGTGTCGCAGTGCCAGCGCGGTCTTGATCAGCCCGGCGATACCGGCGGCCGCCTCCAGGTGGCCGATGTTGGTCTTGACGGACCCGACCAGCAGCGGCCGCTCCGGCTGCCGCCCGCCGCCGAGCGCACGCGCGATCGCCCGCAGCTCCACGGCGTCGCCGAGCACCGTGCCGGTGCCGTGCGCCTCCAGGTAGTCCACGTCCGACGCGGCGACGCCACCGGCGGCAAGCGCCGTGCGGATCAGCTCCTCCTGTGCCTCGCCGCCGGGCACGGTCAGGCCGCCGCTCGCGCCGTTGTGGTTGACCGCGCTGCCACGGATCACGGCGTAGACCCGGTCGCCGTCGCGCTCGGCCTGCGCGAGTGTCTTGAGCACCACCACGCCGGCGCCCTCACCGCGCCCGTAGCCGTCGGCACTGGCATCGAAGGTCTTGCAGCGACCGTCGGGCGACAGCGCGCCCGCGGCCGACATGGCCAGGTGCACGGTGGGCCTCACCATCACGTTCACCCCGCCGGCGAGCGCGACGTCCGCCTCCCCGGCGCGCAGGCTCTGCACGGCCAGGTGCACCGCGACGAGCGACGACGAGCAGGCCGTGTCGATCGCCAGGCTGGGGCCACGAACGTCCAGGAAGTACGACAACCGGCCGGCCGTGCCGCTGAAGGAGTTGCCCGTGCCGTAGTAGAGGTCGACGTCCCGGGCCCGCCGGGTGAGCAGTTGCTGGTAGTCGGTGGTGTTCATGCCGACGAAGACGCCGACCCGGGCGGATCGCCGGTGCTCCCGCGTGACCCCGGCGTCCTCGAGCGCTTCCCAGGCCACCTCGAGGAAGAGGCGCTGCTGCGGGTCCATGGCCCGGGCCTCGCGGGCCGAGATCCGGAAGAACGCGTTGTCGAACAGGTCGACCCGGTCGAGGAAACCGCCACGGCGGGTGACCACGGTGCCGGGGGCGCCGGGCCCGGCGCCGAGCAGCGCCTCGGCGTCCCACCGGTCCGCTGGCACGTCGCCGGTGGCGTCGACCCCGTCGGACAGCAGCCGCCAGAACTGCTCGGGACCGTCGGCCCGCGGCAGCCGGCAACCGATGCCCACGATGGCCACCGGCTCGGCCGGCCCGCGTACGACCGGAGCGACCGGAACAGCCGCCGCCGCGATCGGCGGTGACTCGGCCTGGCGGGGCGGCTCAACCGGGCGCGCCGGCTCTGTTGATTTGGCGGCAAGCGGCGGCCCGGCCGGGAGTGCCTCGGCGACGAGGTGATCGGTGAGGGCGTCGATGGTCGGGTGCTCGATGCCGACGGCAGCCCCGAGGACGGCACCCAACTCGCGTTCGAGCCGGCTGACGAGCGCGACCAGGGCGAGCGAGTCCATGCCCAGCTCGAAGAAGCCGCGCCCGCGCGCCAGACGGCGGCCGGGCTCGTACCCGAGGGCCTCGGCGACGGCATCGTTGACGAGGGCGGCGATCCGCTCCCGCTCCACGGGGGTGCGAGCGCGGGCACCGGCCCCGTTGGTGGCTGCGCGGCCGCCGATACCGCTCCCGCCACCGCCGACACCCGCGCCCGCGGCATCCGTACCGCCGGCCGTCGCGCCGTTGGCGGCCGCGCCGCCGACACCGTTGGCGGTGGTACCACCGGCACCGTTGGCGGTGGTACCACCGGCACCGTTGGCGGTGGTACCGCCGACACCGGCGCCGTTGGCGGCCGCACCGCCGCGTTGCTCGCCGACAGCCTCGCCATTCTGGCCACCGCCGCCGTTGGGCGCAGTGGTTGTCGGCACACCGACCCCGGCCAGCGTCTGCACGACGGTGCCGTCCGGCGCGATGAGGCGTACCTCGGCCCGCAGCTCGCCCAGCGCCACGCCGGCGCCGCCAGGGGCACCGTGCGCGGCGCCGACGGAGCCCACCCGCACCGCCTGCGGCGCCGGCGGGGCGACGGACTCGGGGTTCGGCAGCCAGTACCGCTCCTCGGAGAGCCGGACCGGCGGCAGCGGCCGGTACCGACGACCCTCGCCGTACACCGCCGCCCAGTCCACCGCGACACCGGCGGTGTACGCCTGGGCGAGGGCCCGGGTCAGGGTCTCCACCGGGGGTCGTCCCCGCGCCAGGCTGCCGATCGCCGCGCCACGACGGGAGCGGGCCGCGAGTGACGCCGCCAGCGGCCCGGTCAGGACCGGATGCGGACCCAGCTCCACGAAGACCGCCGGCCGCCGGGACAGCAGCCGGTCGATCGCCGGCCAGAACAGCACGGGTTCGCGCACGTTGCGGCCCCAGTAGGCCGGCCCGAACTCCGCTACGACGCCGGTCGGGTCGACGCTGGACAGCATCGGCACACGCGGCTCGGCCGGTGTCAGGCCGTCGAGCCGGCGCTCCAACTCGTCGCCGTACGCCGAGACCGCCGGGCTGTGGAACGCGTAGTCGCCGGCCAGCGGCACGCACCGCACCCCGGCGGCGGTCAGGTCGGCCAGCAGCCGGTCCACGGCGGCCGTCGGGCCGGCGACCACGACCGAGCGAGGCCCGTTGACCGCGGCGATCACGACCTCGGCGTACCTCTCGATGGCGGCGGTGACCTCGTCGGCGGACAGCGCGATGGCGGCCATCCGTCCGCTGCCGGACGCCGGCTGCAACAGCTCGCCCCGCAGCACGATGACCCGCAGCGCGTCTTCCAGCGGCAGCGCGCCGGCCGCGCAGGCCGCGGCGACCTCCCCCATGCTGTGGCCGACGACCGAGTCCGGCGGAACACCCCACCGGGCCCAGAGCCGGGAGAGCCCGATCTGGATCGCGAAGATCGCCGGTTGGGCGAACCGGGTCTCGGACAACCGGCTGCCGGTGCGGCGACCCAGCTCCTCCAGCAGCGACCACCCGGCGATCCGCCGGGTCAACGCGTCGCATTCGTCGAGCGTGGCGCGCATCGTCGCGTCGGCGCGGTAGAGGTCGAGACCCATGCCGGGGTACTGCGAGCCCTGGCCGGAGAACACCTGCACCACGTACGCCGGACCGTCGTGCAGCAGTTCGCCGCTGACCGCGCTGGCGGACCTCTCGCCGGCCTGGTGACCGGCCACCACGCGGCGCAGGTCGGCGGCGCTCGCGCCGGTCACGGCGAGCCGGTGCGTGTGGTGGCTACGCCGGGCGCCGGTGCTGAACAACAGGTCGCCGAGCTGGTCGGGGTCAGCGGCGACGGCGTCGTCGAGCAGTGCCGCGTGCCGGGTGACCTGGTCGGCCAGGGCCGACTCGGAAGGGCCGGACAGCACCAGCACCGGCCACGACACGGGTGCCGACGGCTGCGCGGCGCGCTCCTCTCCGGGCCCGGCGAGCACGACGTGCACGTTGCTGCCGGACAGACCGAACGCGCTGACGCCGGTGAGGCGGTGGGGGGCGTGGGGCAACACCGTGCGGGTGGTGGGGACCGCCAACCCGGAACCGGACCAGCGGAACCGTGGCGTCGGTTGCGCCAGCTTGATCTGCGGCGGGATGACCCCGGTACGCGCGACCAGCAGGCCCTTGAGCAGGCCGAGGATGCCGGCGGCGGAGTCGAGGTGGCCGAAGTTGGCCTTGTGCGAGCCGACGAGCAGCGGGCGCTCCGGGGCACGTTCGGGACCGAAGACCGCCGCCAACGCGCTGAGCTCGATCGGGTCACCCAGCGGCGTGCCGGTGCTGTGGGCCTCGACGTACTCGATGTCGGCGGGCGACACGTCGGCGTCGCGGAGCGCGTTGCGCAGCAACTGCTCCTGGGCCAAGGCGTTGGGCGCGGTCAGGCCGGCGCTGCGGCCGTCGTGGTTCGTCGCGCTTCCCTTGATCACGCCCCAGATCTGGTCGCCGTCGGCGACGGCGTCCGCGTACCTCTTGAGGACGACGACCGCGCCACCCTCGCCACGCACCACGCCGTCGGCGTCCGCGTCGAACGGGCGGCAGAGCCCCTGCGGTGACAGCGCCTGGATGCGTCGCATGTAGAGGGTCAGCTCCGGACCGACCATCAGGTTGACCCCACCCGCCAGCGCGGTGTCGCAGTCGCCCGCCGCCAGGGCACGCGCGGCGAGGTGCACCGCCAGCAGCGACGACGCGCAGGCGGCGGTCAGGGTCATGCAGGGCCCGTTCAGACCGAACGTGTACGCCACCCGGCCTGACCCGAAGCTGAACTCCTTGCCGCTGGCGTAGTGCGCCCCCACGTGGTCGACGCCGAGGGTGCGGGCGTGCAGGACGGCGTAGTCCATCGCCAGGATTCCGAAGTAGACCCCGGTGTTACTGCCCGCCCAGGCGGACAGCGGCACGCCGCTGTGCTCCATGGCACGCCAGGCGAGCGTCAGCAGAAGCCGCTGCTGCGGGTCCATCTCGCGCGCCTCGTGGGGCGAGACGCCGAAGAACTCGGCGTCGAACAGGTCGATGTCGGGCAGGAACCCGCCGGTGCCGACCGTCTCGAGCGAGGCGGCGCCGGGCCGCCCGGCCGGGACGCGGCCGGTGACGTCACGCCCCTCGTCCAGGACGCGCCACAGCGAGTCGAGGTCGTCCACCCCGCCGGGGAACCGGCATCCGACGCCTACCACCGCGATGTCGGTGGCACCTGCCCTGGAGGCTGAGCGACGGTCGCGGCGCATCCCCACGGCACCCCCCACGCGCATCCGTTCGGTGAACTGTAGCGGCCATTCCCCGCCTGATGATTTCCCTGTACGTTGAAGTACATCGGACGAGAAGCGAGATGTCAATGCTGATAGATCACGTCCTGGTTGCCGAAGAAGCACGGGAGAACGGGCGTTCAGGACCGCCGTCGTTGACGGTGTTCGGCTTCCCGGCCGCCGGTGGCTCAGCGTCGCATTTCACCAGGTGGAGGCGGTGGCTGCCGGCCGGAGTGGTCGTCGAGCCGGTGGAGCTGCCCGGGCACGGCACCCGCCGGCAGGAGCCGGCGATCGACGACTGGCCCCGGCTGGTGAACGCCGCGTGCGACGCGGTGCGGGACCGCCTGTCGGGTCCGTACGCCCTGGCCGGGCAGAGCTTCGGCGCGCTGCTGGCGTACGAGGTGGCGGCGACGCTGTCGCGCACCGGCCCGGGCCCCGAGCTGGTGATCGTCGCGGGGCGCAACGGACCCGCCGCCGGTCTCGCCCACCGCCCCCTGCACGCGTTGGACGACGACCGGCTGATCGAGTCGCTGGGACGCCTCGGCGGCACCCCGGCCGAGGTCCTCGCCGAACCGGCGCTGATGCGGCTCGCCCTGCCGGTGCTGCGGACCGACCTGCGGCTGGCGGAGACCTACGCCCGCCCACCCCGGGCGGCGTTGGGATGTCCGATCGCCGCCCTGGTGGGCCGCCACGATCGGATGGCCGACGCGGCGGGCGCGCTGGCCTGGCAGCAGGAGACGGCGGAGCGCTTCGACCTGACCGTCGTGAACGACGGGCACTTCATCCTCGACCATCCGCAGGTCGTCGACGTGGTCACGGCGCGGATGGCCGAGCTGCTTCGCCGGGTGGGTCGATCCGGGGCCGGTACCACCAGCGGTTGACCCGCCCGGCCACCACCACCGCCAGCACCGCGAGGGCTATCCCGGCCAGCAGGTCGACGGCATAGTGCTTGCGCAGGTACAACGTGGACAGCAGCAACCCCAGGCCGATCGGCAGGTACCACCAGAAGAGGCGACGGGCGTCGCGCCACAGATACACCATCAGCACCACCGTCATGGCGGTGTGCAGGCTGGGAAAGAGATCCCGCGCCGGACCCTGCACGGCGGTGATGGCGTCCAGCGCGCCGCCGATCGATCCCTCATGACCGGGCAGCGGGTCGGCGTAGACGTCGGTCTGGTAGATGTGCGGACCCACCCCGGGCACCAGCACGTAACCGGAGTAGCCGACCACCGCGGTGATGGAGATCGCGAGCGCGAAGTCGTGGTACTCGCGCGCATGGCCCCGCACGAACGAGGAGATGGCGTACGCCGCCTGGGACAGGCCGTAGCTCAGGTAGCAGATCGCCATGAACAGCGTCAGCGCGGGTGAGCCGAGGGTGTCGTTGAGCCAACGGCTGACGTCGCCGCCGAAGACGGACCGGTCGAACTCGATCAACGCGGGGTCGACGAGGGGGAAGTCGAGTTCCGGGGTGATGTCGCGCAGACTCGAGTAGATCACCAGGCAGGACAGGAACGGCACCGCCGTCCTGGCCACCCCGCCGACGAACCGGGCCAGCCTCGCCGGACCGCCCGCCCGCGCGTCGAGCGCCGTCGGCCCCGACGCGACGGCGCGGCGGCGCCGGGACAGCGCGAACCCGGCGATCAGCGCGCCGGCCAGCACGGTCGACGCGGCGATCAGCGCCCAGGAGACCGCGCCGGTGACGAGGGCGAGCCCGGCGACGAGGCTGAGGGCCACCGCGAAGAGGCACTCCTCCGGCCACAACAGCGGGACGCGCCGGCTGTCGCCCCGGTCCCGTGCGACTGCCACGGGCCGGGGCGTGCCAACGGTCATGCCGTCTCGCCGTGCGGGGTCGAGGAGCGCCAGAGAACCGGGCAGAACTGCGGGTCGGCGTAGTCGGGCAGACCCGCCTCGTCACGACGTACCAGGGAATCGTGGTTGTAGACGACGAGGTCGCCGTCGGCGCGGTGGAACCGCCGGTAGCGGTTGTCGCCGTCCTGCAGGTGCAGGGAGATGGCGCGCCGGGGGCGCGGACTCCGGTTGGCCCCACTGCCGTGGTACGTACGGCAGTGGTGGAAGCTCATGTGGCCCTGGGGGATGTGCATCGGGATCTTGTTGACCTGCGCACCGTTGTACTCGGCGTTGCTGACGAGCAGATCCTCCAGCTCGGAACGGTCGCGCTCGGCGAAGTGCCTCGTGGTCTTGTCGTCGCCGCCGACCTCCTTCCAGGTGTGGCTGCCGTCGACCATCGTGATCGTGCCCATCTCCTCGGTGCACTCGTGCATCGGGATGAAGGCGGTCAGCATCCGCTCGGAGGTGCAGGTCTGCCAGTAGTGACGGTCGAAGTGCCAGGGCACGATGTTGGTCGGCTCGCCGGGGCTCGGCGGCTTGAGGATCAGGGTGCTCTGGAACACCCGGATCTCGGCCGCCTCCGCCAGCCGCGCCGCGACCGCGCCGATGATCGGCTTGCGCAGGATCGCGGCGACCTCGTCGCTCTCGTAGTGCACGTAGTCGTTGTGTCGCTGCACGTCGCCGTGTTCCGGCTCCCAGTAGGCCAGCTTCGCCGGCCGCCGGGGCAACCGCCGGTCGCGGTGACCCGCGTAGAACCGCTCACTGGCCTCGACGAGCGTGTCCACCTCGTCGTCGGTGAACAACTTCTGGCTGAGGTACCAGCCCCGCTCGGCGTACGACCGGACGTCCTCGTCGGTGGGCAGCGCGGCCCGCTCCTCGTCGGTCAGCGTGAATTCCGTCGTTGTCATCGCGCTCCTCTCATCGTTGATCTGTGGTGGTGACCGCCGCCGCCGGGTCCGCCTCCCGAGCCCGCGCCGTGGAGGGCGGGCCGAACATCAGGCTGACGTTGTGTCCGCCGAACGCGAAGGAGTTGGACAGGACCGCGCGGGGCCGGACCGGACGCGCCTGACCCCGCACGTGGTCGAGGTCGCAGGCCGGGTCCGGATCGTCCAGGTTGTGGGTGGGCGGCAGCATCCCGTAGGTGACCGCCAGGGCCGTCGCCGCCGCCTCGACGGCTCCGGCGCTGCCCAGCAGGTGCCCGGTCACGCCCTTGGTGGAGCTGACCGCCGGGGCGTGCGTACCGAAGGCGGTGTGGACGGCGCGGGTCTCGGCCAGGTCGCCCCGCTTGGTGCTCGTGCCGTGGGCGTTGATGTAGTCGACGTCGGTGGGCGCGACGCCGGCGTCGGCGACCGCCCGGCGCATGCTCTGCGCGGCGCCGGCGCCGTCCGCCCGCGGCGACGTGGGGTGGAAGGCGTCGGTGGTGGCACCCCACCCGATGATGTCGGCGTAACCGGCAACCCCGCGCGCGTCCGCGTGATCGGCGCGCTCGACGACCAAGATCCCGGCGCCCTCGCCCAGCACGAAGCCGTTGCGTCGCCGGTCGAACGGGCGACTCGCCTGGGTCGGGTCGGACCAGCCGGTGGCGAGCGCCCGTGCGTTGGCGAAACCGGCGGTGCCGGTCGGCCCGAGCGGCGACTCCGCCCCGCCGCACACGACCACGTCCGCGTCGCCGGCCCGGATGAGTCGCAGCGCCTCCGCCACGGCGTGCGCGCTGGCCGCGCAGGCGGTCGCGATGCACGAGCTGTAGCCCTGGATGCCGTACCTGATGGCGATGCGCGCGGCGGCCATGTTGGGGAGGAAACCCGGATAGAGGTACGCGCTCACGGCGGTGCGGCCGCGCTCCTCGCGGGCCTTGGCCTGCGCCTCGTAGGTGGTGAGGCCACCCGCGCCACTGGAGACGACCACGGCGACCCGCAGTGGGTCGACGTCGCGGCCGACCTCCAGGCCCGCGTCACGCATCGCGTCGTCGGCGGCGGCCAGACCCATGATCAGGAACCGGTCGGCGGCCAGCACCTCGTTGGGCGGCAGCACGGTGGTGGGATCGATGTCCGGGGCGATCCCGACCACCTCCGTGGCGGCGGCCGCGCCGTGCCCCTCGGGCGGGCGCACCAGACCGGAGCGCCCGTTGCAGATCGCCGCGAAGAAGTCCGCCACCCCCCGCCCGACGGGCGTCACCAGCCCCATGCCGGTGATGGTGGCCGAGGGTCGGGTCGATCCGGTCATGTCAACCGCCTTGTCCGCCGCCGGTCGGCGGCCTGGTCATCTCGTGGTCCGGCGTGAGCAACAGGGCCGTCGCGCCGGAGGGCTTGGCCGGGTCGGTTTCGTGCTCGACGACGATCACCAGCGCCTCCGCCGCGTCCCCGTCGGCGAAGAGGCCCTCCGCCACCGTTCGGCCCTCGCCGAAGGGATCGCCGGTCGGGCTGAGCGACACGACCGGTCCGGTCAGGGCCCACTCGGTGGCGACGTGGCCGAGGACCGAGTTCGGCACGGATTGGAAGAAGTACATCGGCGACACCCGCCGGCCCCCGTCCACCTCCCCGGCGATGGCCGCCGCGGTGGCCTGGTCGGCGTACGCGCTGACCAGGACGACGGCGGTGGGCCCGACGGCGCCCACCCCGGCGCGTCGTTGCAGGCAGCGGCCGGCGACGGCCACGACGAGCGGGGGGAACGGCGAGGCGACGAACCCGCGGACCGCGGGTGGCGGGCCGGCGTCGCCGGGCTCGGGCCACGCCGCGCGGGCCAGCTCACGAACCGCGCCTCCGGCGGTGTCCAGGCCTGTCACACCGCCCCCAGCACCAGAGCGGTGTTGGCGCCACCGAAGGCGAAATTGCAGCTCAGGGCATACCGGCCCACCATCGGGCCGGGCTCGCGCACCACCCGTACCGGGCACTGCGGGTCCGGCTCGGTGAAGCCGGCATTGACCGGCAACCGGCCGGCGTCAAGGGCCAGCGCGGTGACCGCGAACTCCAGCAGGCCGGACGCCTCCAGGGCGTGCCCGTGCACGGACTTGGTCGAGCTCACCGCCACCGACTCGACCGCCGCGCCGAGGCCGATGCGCAACGCGCTGCTCTCGGCCGCGTCGGCACGTGTCGTGCCGGTGCCGTTGGCGTTGACGTACGCCAACTCCTCCGGCGTCACGCCGGCCCGGGCCAGGCCGGCCCGGATGGCCGACGCCATCCCGGCGCCACCCGGATCGGGCTGGCAGACGTGGTAGGCGTCGCCGGCCCGGGCCCAGCCGGCCAGCCGGGACCGCACCCGACCGCCCCGTCCCTGGGCGGCGGCCGCCGACTCCAGCACCACGGCGACGACCGCGTCGCCCAGCAGCATGCCGCGCCGGCCGTTGCTGAACGGGCGGACGGCGCCGTCGTCGGCCAGGGCCCGGCCGGCGTCGAAGAGGGCCTGGTGGTCGGCGTCGACGAGGAAGCCCCCGGCGACCACGGCCCGCTCGCACCGGCCCCGGGCGATCATCGAGGCGGCCTCGGCCAGCGCGGTGCTGCCCGCCACACACGCCGACGTGTAGACCCGCGCGACGCCGCCGAGGCCGGTTCGCCGGGCCACGGTGGCGGCCAACTCGGCCGGCCCGTTGCCCGATCCTCCGGCGCGGACCACGCTGGTGCCCGTGCCGGTGGCGAAGTACAGCGGGCACTCGCCCCGTCGGTGTGCCAACCCGGCGTCGTCGCAGGCGTCCGCCACGACGGCGACCACCTCGGCGGCCAGGTCTCCGGTGTCGGCGAGGGTGGCCGCCGCTCGTACCCGGCTACGGCCCGGGTCGAAGCGACGGACCTCGCCGAACACGGGCTTCCCGGCCAGCACCGCCGCCAGCAGCGGCGCGGGGCCGCGGCCGTGGGCCGTCAGGAGGCCCAGTCCGGTGACCACGACAGTCGTACGGGTCACTCCGACTCCGCCGCCGTCAGGGTAAGACGACTGAGGATCTCCGCCGCACCGGTCACCGTGGACATGGCCGCCAGCTCGTCGTCGTCCAGGTCGAGGTCGAGGCCGTAGCGCCGCTCTATCTCGTAGACCAGCCGGGCGAGCTCCAGCGAGTCGATACGCTCACGCGAGGCGTCGACGCTCCGGTAGCCGACGTCGGCGAGGATCGACAGGATCTCGTCGCGGCGATCGCTGTAGCCCACCGTCACTCCGCCGTGGTGGCCGGTGCGACGGGGGCGCTCCGCGCCGGCTCCGCACGCCCGGCCACCTCGGCGGCGAACCGGTCGAGCGAGTAGTCGGCCAGCTTCTCCAACTCCTCGTCGGTGAACTTGACGCCGAAGGTGTCCTCGACGCGGACGGCGAGTTCGGCGACGGCCAACGACTCCAGGTCGAGCCCGGCGGGACCGAGCACCGTCTCGCCGGTGACGTCGTCGACGTCGTAGTTCATCTGGGCCAGGGCATCGACGATGGACTGGCGAACCTCATCTGACATTGCTTGACTCCTCCCATGGAATGGGTCGTGGTGCGGATTGCGACGATCACCGGCGACCCCAGGGGCCGGGCGTCGGAGCATCTGGTCGGCACCGCTGCCGACCTGCTCGGCGTGCCGGCCGCCGACGTTGGCGTGGCACGGGACCAGACGGGCCGGCCGAGGCTCACCGGCGCGGCGCGCGGGCTGCACGCGAGCATCAGCCACGGGCGCGGCGTGGTGGCGGTGGCCGTCTCCGCGGTGACTCCGGTCGGTGTGGACGTCGAGCGCGAACGCGCGCTGCCCGGCGCGGCGTTGGCTCGGCGCTGGATGGCGCCGGCCGACGCCGACTGGCTGACCGACCAGCCGGGGTCGCTGCACACCAGCGCGTTCCTCTGGCTGTGGACCCAGAAGGAGGCCATCGGCAAGGCGCGCGGCACCGGCCTGCGCGGCGGCGGCCTACGGCAGCCGCTGGTGCTGCCAACCGTCTGGCCGGACCCACCGGGGTCGCTGCCGTTGCGCCCCGTGCCGGGCAGCCGGGCCGGGGTGGCCTGCGGCTCCCTCCCCGAGGGCCTGGTGCTGGCCGTCGCCGGGCAGGACCGACCGGGCCAGGGCGACATCGCCGGCATCCGGCTGCTCATCGGCCCACCGGAGGCGCCCGCGTCATGACGGCCGGGGGGCCGTCGCGCCACCGACGTCCCGTCTCGGGGCATCATGACGACGTCGGCTCGGCCGACGCGCGGCGCAACACGGCCACGTCGCGGACCAGCTTGCCGCTGGACGTACGCGGCAGCCGTTCCAGGATCTGCCACCGCAACGGTCGCTTGTACGGGGCCAGGACGTCCTCCAACGCCGCGTCCAGCTCACGGCCGGTCAACGGCTGGTCGACGGCCGTGTACGCCTCGATGGCGCCGCCGTCGAACGTCACGACGACCTCGGTGACGCCGGGCAGGTCGAGAATGGCCTGTTCGACTTCGGTGAGGTCGACCTTGAGGCCCCCGATGGACACCTGCGAGTCGAGGCGACCGCGGATCGTGACCAGCCCGGTGGCGGGGTCGAGCGTGGCGGCGTCACGGGTGCGTAGCCAGCCGTCGGACCAGCGGCTCTCGTCGACGAGCCCCACGTACGGTGTCACGGGCCGACGGACCTGGAGCTCACCGTCGACGACCCGGACGTCGATCCCGGGCGCCGGGCGCACCCCGGGTCGGTGCGCGCCGAACAGGTCGGTGGCGATGACGCCGACCTCGGTCATCCCGTACATGTTGCCCAACACGGTGTCGTAGCACTCCGCGAAGCGCTCGGGAACGCCGGGCCGGACCAGCTCGCCCGCCGTGGTCATCCGTACGAACTGCGGCAACGGCCCGGCGGGACGGCCGGCCATCAGCATTTCGAGGTGGACGGGCACGCCGATCACCGTGGTCGGCGTGGAGTCCCCCGCGATGACGCCCAGCACGCCGCCCACCGTCATCCGCTCCGGCAGCGTGAGCGTGACGCGGGCGTGCAGGGCGTAGAGCAGGCCGCCGACCAGACCGAGGACGTGTGCCATCGACGCGAGCAGCACGAGCCGTTCGCCGGGTCGGGGCACGCCGTCGGTCAGCGTGTAGCGCTCGATCTCGGCGACGAGGTCGTCGACGGTGCGGCCGATGACCTTCGACGGGCCGGTGGACCCGGAGCTCAGCTGGATGAGGGCGTGCGGCGTCGACGCCGGCCGGCCGGCCGGGCGTGCGATGACCGTCTCGTCGACGGTCACGAAGCCGCGCAGGGGCGGGAGCACGGCGTCGGCGGGTTGGACGAGGAACTGCGCGCCGACGCGTTCGAGCGCCCGCTCGACCTCGCCGCGCGACAGCCGGTGGTCGAGCAGCGTCACCTGGGCCCCGATCCGCCAGGCGGCGAGCAGGTTGGCCACGTACGCCAGCGAGGAGGGCAGCCGCAGCGCTATCGTGCCGCCCGGACGAAGCCCGGCGTCGGTGAGCCGGGCCTGCCGGGAGGCCACCTCGGCGCGCAGCTGCGCCCGGGTGACCGGCATGCCGAGGACGAGGCAGATCTCGTTGCCCGGCCCGGCCAGCAGGACGTCGTCGACCCAGCCCGTGCTGTGCGCGGGCAGATCGTGCCGGACAGCCGCCAGCGGCGAATCTATAGTGGACACAAGGCCTCCACGCTGCTCGAACGGCGGGCCGGCTCGACTCGACGGGTATGTACGTGCCGAACGGAGGAGTTTCCTCATCTGATGACATCCCGGTTCGATGAATTATATCGGCGCGGTCTCCACCGTCAAGCGCCCGCCGGACGGTGGCCCCGACGGTGACGCCCCAGGTGTCGCCGTCCCGGGCCAGGGCCGTGCTCGTCACGCTCTCCCTGGCCGCGTTCGCGTTCGTCACGACCGAGCTGCTGCCGGTCGGCCTGCTGACCCACATCGCGGTCGATCTCGACCGGTCCCGCTCGCGGGTTGGTCTGCTGGTCAGCGGGTACGCCGTCGTGGTCGTGCTGGCGTCCGTCCCGCTGGCCCGGCTGACCCGGCGAATCCCCCGTCGGCACCTGCTCGGCGTGACGATGTTCCTGTTCGCCGCCGCGAACGGCACCGCCGCGCTCGCGCACACGTACGCCACGCTGGCCGGCGCCCGGCTCGTGACCGCTGTCGCCCAGGCGCTGTTCTGGTCCATCGCCACGGCGACGGTGATCGGGCCCTTCCCCCTCGCGGTCCGGGGCCGGGTGGTGGCGCTGTTCGGGGCCGGAGTGACGCTCGCACCGGTGCTCGGCGTACCCCTCGGCACCTGGATCGGTCAGCAGGCAGGTTGGCGCGCGTCGTTCGCGGCGCTGGCGGGGATCGGTCTGGTGATCGCCGCCGCGGTGCTCGTCCTGGTGCCCACGTACCCGCCGGAGGCTGGCGGCGCGGCCCGGGGCACCGCACCGGACGGGCGGCGCTTCGCCGTGCTGCTGACCGCCACCGCCCTCGGCGTCGGCGGCTTCCTGACCTTGCAGACCTACATCGCACCATTCCTGCTGGACGTCGCCGGCTTCACCGACGCGGCCCTGACGCCGCTGCTGTTCACCGCCGGTGTCGCGGCCGTCGTCGGCACCCTGCTCTCGGCCCGGACCCTGGACGCCCGGCCGATCGCCTCGCTGCTGACGCCGCTGAGCATCGGTACGGCCGCGCTGTTCGGCATGTACGGACTCGGCGTGCTCCGACCCGGCGCGGTCGCGTTCCTCGCCGGGCTCGGCCTCGCCTACGCGGCGTTCGCCTCCGCCGTGCAGAACCGGATGCTGCACCTGGCTCCCGGCAGCACCGACATCGCGTCGGCCGGCGTCAGCACCGCCTTCAACGTCGGCATCGCCGGCGGTTCGCTGCTCGGCGGCGCCCTGCTGCCCACGGTGGGGGCCCGCGTGCTCGCGCTCGTCGGTGGACTGCTGACGCTGGCCGCGCTCCTGCTGCTCGCCCAGGACGCGAGGACATCCGCCCGGTCCGACAAACTTCAGAAACTGTCAACTGGCTGACGTCAGGATGTCCGCGCACGACATCCCTCCGCGAGGACAAGGCTCCATGACCACGTCAGAGAACAGCACCCGGCTCCAGCCGGCGCAGCCCGGCGCCCACGGCGATCCGGACGAACCCCAGCAAAACCCCCCGACGCAGCGGGCTACCGCCACTCGGCCCGGTCCCCGCCCGGCACTGACCCTCTTCGCGCTGGCGCTGGGCACCTTCGCCATCGGCACCGGCGAGTTCGGCAGCAACGGGATCCTGCAACTCTTCGCCGCCGACCTGGGCGCGTCCATCCCGGTCGCGACGTACGCGATCAGCGCCTACGCCTTCGGCGTCATGATCGGCTCACCGGCGATCACACTCCTCGCGGCGCGCGCCAACCGCCGTACCCTCCTGCTGGGTCTGATCGCGTTGTTCCTGGTCGGCAACGTCCTGTCCGGCCTGGCCCCGAACATCGCGACCCTCGTCGTCTTCCGCTTCATCACGGGAAGCGTGCAGGGCGCGTTCTTCGGCGCGGGGGCGGTCGTCGCCGCGTACGTCTACGGTCCGGGCAAGGGTGGCCGGGCCTTCGCCACCGTAATGGGCGGCCTGACGGTGGCCACCATCCTCGGGTCGCCGCTCGGCACCCTCGTCGGCCAGCAGGCCGGGTGGCGGGCGACCTACTGGACCGTGGTCGGCCTGGGGCTGCTGGCCGGCGCGGCGCTCCTGGTGTGGCTGCCGCGCACCGACGACCTGCACGGCAGCGCGGTGGCGCACGAGCTCGCCGCCCTCCGGCGACGCGAGGTCTGGCTCATGGTCGCGGTCGCGGCGCTCGGCATCTCCAGCATCTTCGCCGTCTACACCTTCATCGGGCCGTTCGTCACCGACGCGGCTCGGGAGAGCACGTCGCTCATTCCGATCGCCCTGGCCGTCTTCGGCCTCGGCATGGCGTCCGGGAACTACTTCGGCGGTCGCGCCGCGGACCACGACAGCAGCCGACCGCTGATCTACGGGTTCAGCTACGTCCTCGTGCTGCTCGTGGCCATCGCATTCACCGGCCGGGAGATCCTGATCCTCATGCCGGCGCTGTTCTGTGTCGGCGCGACCATGATGTTCGCCATTCCCGCCATCCAGGTACGGCTGACCCAGTTCGCACCCGGCGCGCCGACCCTCATGGGCGCGCTCAACCTGGCCGCCCTCAACCTCGCCAACTCGCTCGGCGCGATCGGCGGCGCCGTCGCCCTCGGCGTCGGCTGGGGAACCCTCTCCACCGTGTGGGCGGGATTCGTCCTGACCAGCGCCGGCCTGGTCCTCTACCTCACCACCATCGGTCGACCCCGGCGAACCGTCGCGTCCGCGACGCCCCGGTGATGAACACGGCCCGGGGTAAGTGACACGACGCGGCGAACTCAGTGCCGATCCACTCCTGGTCAACACGGGGCACCTACCGTTCGACTGTGAGCACCCGAGACGCCGACGGTCCTGTCCTCGACGCGGAGCAGTTCGACCGCCTCGCCAGCTACGGCACGGAGGAGGAGGTCCACCAGGGCCAACACCTGTACGCCGCCGGCGACAGCACCTACGACTTCTTCCTGCTGCGTACGGCGACTGCCGAGGCGGTCCGCAACGCGACGGCGCTGGAGCCCGAACGGCTGATCTACCGGCGTGGACCGGGCGAGTTCCTCGGCGAACTGAGCCTGCTGACCGGGCAGCAGGTGTTCCTCACGGTCCGCGTCGTAACCGCCGGGACGGTCGTCCGGATCACCGCCCCCGAGCTGCGCCGCGTGCTCGCCGACCAGGTCGACATCGCCGACGTGCTGATCGAGACCTTCCGGGCCCGGCGCGAGCTCATGCGCGGCGCGGCCGGCAACGCCCTGGAGATCGTCGGTCGGCCGCACGTGGCCGAGTCGCTGGAGCTGCGGACGTACGTGAACCAGATGCTCCTCCCGCACGCCTGGCTCGACGCGGCGTCGCTGCCCGGGCGGGCGCTCCTGCGCGCCGAGGACGTCGGCGAGGACGACCTTCCGGTCGCGGTCACCAGCAACCGCGTACTGCGTCGCGCCACTCCCGGCACGGTCGCGGAGGCCCTCGGTCTGACCTACGTCGCCACGGCGCGCGACCCCGACCTGGTCGTGGTCGGCGCCGGGCCGGCCGGGCTGGCCGCGGCGGTGTACGGCGCCTCCGAGGGTCTCATCACGGTGCTGCTGGACGGCACCGGCCTGGGCGGCCAGGCGGCCAAGAGCGCGCGCATCGAGAACTACCTCGGCTTCCCCGAGGGGGTCAGCGGTGAACAGTTGGCCCGGCTGGCGATGCTCCAGGCGTTGAAGTTCGGCGTGCAGATCTACGCGCCGTGCGCGGTGGTCGGCCTCGACGTCTCCGACCAGAGCCGTCCTGTCGTGGAGTTGGCGGACGGCACCCGGATCGGGGCGTCCGCGGTCATCGCGGCCACCGGAGCCCGGTACCGACGCCTCGACATCGAGCGGTGGGCGGAGTTCGAGCAGAGCGGCTGCGTCCGGTACGCGGCCACCGAGCTGGACGTGCGTGGGTACGAGTCCCAGCCGGTCGCCGTGCTGGGCGGCGCCAATTCGGCCGGGCAGGCCGCGCTCTCCCTGGCCGCGCGCGGCTGCGCCGTACACCTGGTGGTGCGCGCGGCCGACCTCGGCGCCAAGATGTCGGCGTACCTGACCGACCGGATCCGGGCCGATCCCAGGATCACCGTCCACACCGGCAGCACCCTGCGGGAGCTGCACGGAGAGGACAGCCTGACGGCGATCGTCGTGGCGAAGGAGGGCGATCCCACGCGGTTGGACTGTCGGGGGCTGTTCTGCTTCATCGGCGCCGAACCGGAGTCCGGATGGATGAAGGGCATCGCGATGGACGACAGCGGTTTCGTGCTGACCGACAGCCGACTGCCTCCCGGCACGCACGACGCGCCGCTGCCCTTCCAGACCAGCGCCGCACGCGTCTTCGCGGTGGGCGACATCCGCTCCGGCTCCACCAAGCGGGTGGCGACCGCCGTCGGCGAGGGGGCCGGCGCGGTCTCCGCGGTGCACACCGTGCGATCCCGCTGAGTCTGCCGGGCGGCGCTGCAACCTGACGACCCGCCTGCCGGCCCCCAGAGGTGAATTGACGATGAGCGATTGACTGGGCTCCGGGATACCTCTATAACGTGATACGGGTGGTGATGGATGTCGATCTATTCGCCATGACCTGTGGGGGTGGAGATCCCGCCGACATCCGCCGTCCGCGTTCGAGAAGCCACCCGATGCCCACCGCCCGCGCGCTGCGGGCTCAGCTGCACGGCCCGCGGCGACCCGCCCCTCGGAGACGGCATGACACGTCAGGTCCCCGCCCGCCCCGCCCTGCCCCTACTGCTCATCCTCACCCTCGTCGTCGGCGTGTTCGCCGCACCGGCCCGACCGACGCAGGCCGCCCCGGCCAGGACGCCGCCACTGACCACACCGTGGACCAGCCAGGCGCTGGCCGGAACGCCGCTGCCGGAGTACCCGCGCCCACAGATGACGCGTCCGGACTGGCTCAACCTCAACGGGGAATGGCAGCTACGGCAGTCCGGCACCGACGACGCCCCGCAGTTCAACACCGACCTGCCGGAACGGGTCAACGTGCCGTTTCCCGTGGAGAGCGCCCTCTCCGGTGTCCAGCGGGCCGCCAACGACAACCGCAACTACCTGTTCTACCGACGCACCGTCACCGTCCCGCCGAACTGGTCGGGCCGGCGGACCCTGCTGCACTTCGGCGCCGTGGACTGGCAGAGCACGGTCTGGGTCAACGGCGTACGGGTCGGCGCGCACACCGGCGGCTACGACGCCTTCACCTTCGACGTGACCGCGCAGCTCAACGGCGGCATGAACGAGATCGTGGTGAAGGTGTGGGATCCGACCGACACCCGGCAGAACGGCAGCCTGCCACCGATCGGCAAGCAGACCAAGCAGCCCGGCGGGATCTTCTACACGCCCAGCTCGGGCATCTGGCAGACGGTGTGGATGGAGCCGGTGCCCACGGCGTCGATCAGCAGCGTGGACGTCTATCCGAACCTGGGCGCCAACACCCTGCGTGTACGGGTCTTCACCCGGGGCGACGTGAGCGGGCACAGCGTGCTCGCCGAGGCGTTGAACGGAAGCACCGTCGTCGGCTCCGCCACCGGCGGCTTCACCGACTTCAGCGTCCCGGTGCCCAACGCCCGCCGCTGGTCGCCCGACGACCCGTTCCTCTACAACCTGCGGATTCGCCTGCGCAACGCCAGCGGCGCGACGGTCGACCAGACCACCCACTACTTCGGGATGCGGGAGATCACCACCGGCGTGGTCAACGGGGTGCTACGACCCAAGCTCAACGGCCAGTTCGTTTTCCAGGTCGGCACCCTCGACCAGGGCTTCTGGCCGGACGGCCTGTACACCGCGCCGACCGACGCCGCCCTCGCCTTCGACCTGCAGAAGCACAAGGACCTGGGCTTCAACATGGTGCGCAAGCACATCAAGGTCGAACCGCAGCGCTGGTTCTACCACGCCGACCGGCTCGGCCTGCTTGTCTGGCAGGACATCCCGTCGCTCACCGCGCAGAACATCGACCCCACCGATGCCCAACAGGCGCAGTTCGAGACCGAGGCACGCGAGATCGTCGACGAGCACCGCAGCTCCCCCGCGGTCGTCGCCTACACCCCCTACAACGAGGGCTGGGGCGAGCGCTCCCTGGCCGACACCCGCCGCGTGGCGCAGAACATCAAGAATCAGGACCCCACCCGGCTGGTCAACCCGCACAGCGGCTACAACTGCTGTCAGTCCCTCGGCAACCCCGGCAACGGCGACATCGACGACTGGCACGTCTACCTCGGTCCGGACTCACCCTCGCCGTCGAGCAGCCGGATCGCGGTGCTCGGCGAGTTCGGCGGCCTGGGCCTGCGCGCACCCGGCCACGAGTACAGCCCGAACGGGCAGTTCTTCGCCTACGAGTGGCAGCCCACCTCCGGTGCGCTCACCGACCGGTACGTAGGGCTGGTGGAGGGCGCGCGCAACCTGATGCTCGGCAAGGGTCTCAGCGCCTCGATCTACACCGAGATCGCCGACCAGGAGGGGGAGTTGAACGGCTTCCTCACGTACGACCGGCAGGTGGTCAAGATGGACCAGGCCCGGGTCCGCGCGGCCAACACCGCCCTCGTCGACGCGTCCCGGACGATCGGCAGCTCCTCCCCCGTCGCCCTGCCGGTCGACACCCGGCGTTCGTTGCAGGTGACCACCCCCGGCTACACCAACCGGTACCTGCGCCACCAGAACAGCCTGGTGTACACCGAGGTCGTCGACGCGGGCAGTTCGGCGCTGCTCAGGAACGACGCGACGTACACGATCCGGCCCGGACTGGCCGACGGCGCCTGCTACTCCTTCGAGTCGGTCAACTTTCCCGGTCAGTACCTGCGGCACCAGGATTCCCGGGTCCGCAACTCGCCGAACGACGGGTCCGCGCTCCTGCGGGCCGACGCCACCTGGTGCGCCCGGGTGGGGCTGACCGGAAGTGGCGTGTCGCTGGAGTCGTACAACTTCCGCGGAAAGTACCTCCGGCACTACAACTCGGAGGTCTGGCTGAGTAACGGCACGGGCGGTGACGCCTACAACAGCCCCACCCTCTGGGCGGCCGACAGCACCTGGAACATCGCCGCCCCCTGGGCCCCCTGACCACGACGGATCGCGCTCCGATGATCGGTGCGGGCCGGCGCTGAGCCGCCGGCCCGCATCGACACCAACCAGCGCCGGACCGACACCGACAGCCGCACCTTACATTCGGGAAGCCAGGAACGCCTGAGTCTCTGGATCCGTGGAGTAGAGCAGCACGCCACGCATGCCCCGGGTCATCAGCACCTGGTAGCTGTTGCGAATGAGGTGATCAGCGGCTTCGTCACCTATGGCTGACCGGTTGCGGAAGATCGGATCCTTCGATTCTGAAGGGCGGGTGACGAGTCGACCGTCGCGGGCGACAAGGTCCGGACCGATGATGACGCCTGCCCAGTCGTAGTCGAAGCCCTGGGCGCTGTAGACGGTGCCGATCTGACCGAAGCCGTTGGGGTCGGTTGCCCAGAAGGCAGAACCAGGGGCACCGCCGACGCTGCGTTCACTTCTGGCGTTCCAGGGCCGAGCCCACCCGTCGATCTGCACGTCCGGTACGAGCGAATCGTCCGGCCGGGGGTCGCTCCATGGCCAGCAATAGCCAGCCGACATCCTTGCGGTCTCACCGGCCGCATACCTGTCGGCGAGGAACGCCTCCATCTCTTGCGGCGAGTCGGCCATACGCAGCTCGAAGCGACCGTCCCCGGTCCACTTCCTCGACTCGTCGTCGACGCTGAGCAGGGCTTCGGTCCACTGCACGTAGCTGCGACTGCCGCCCGAGCGAAATTGATCATGCAAGGAGACGATCTCGATGTCCACGTCGTGCCGACTGGCATACCGGGTGATGAGACTCAGACTGCCCACCTCACCAGGCCGCACCACCTGGTCCTCGTCGAGAAGGAAGACCGGCACCCGGGCGGCCTCGATCAACTCCTCGATCTGCGGTCGGGACCGGCCCCGCCGACTCTCCGGGGTGAATCGGTTGATCGAGGTTGCCCGTATGCGGTGGGCCTCATCGCAGATCAACACATCGAGGCCATTCGGCTCGGCCTCCACGAAGCTGTTGAAGTAGCGGAAGAGGTCCCAGAGCCGCTTACTTCCCCGACCGGCGTACCGGCGCAAGGTCTGCGTGAACGACCGCGACCCGGTGGCGTGCAGCACCGAGTGGCCCTGCCGGGTCAGCTCGCCGAGCAGTGACAGGCCGATGACGCTCTTGCCGCTACCTGGCCCACCGGACACCACCACAACCGTCTTACGTTTCGCGCTACTGGCACCCTTCACCGCGCGCAGAACCATCTCGTACGCCACGCGTTGCTCGTCGAGCAGCCTGAAGTACGAGCGCTCCCGCAGTTCCTGGGCTGCGTATACCAGCAGGTGCCTGCGGGGACGTACGGCACTCGCCAGTAGGCGGTCAGCGGCGCCAGCTCCGGAGGCGGACCCGAGGTGAGCGCGCAGGTAGTCGCGGAGCTGTCCCCGTCGTTGCTTGGTGAAGACCTGGCCACGATCGTCGGCACGGCCGGTGAGCAGGTCGCCAACGTCGCGATCCATGGCTCGGTCCAGATACACGGCCCCGCGGATCGAACCGTCCCCGTCAGCGGTCGGCCCCCCGAGAAGGTCACTCAGGTATTCGCAGTAGGTGCCAACCTGCAGGGCGGGATGCAGCCTGTCGCCTACTGAGTGCCCGACCGCCACCAGGGCATCAGAATCCGTTGACGACTGCGCATGCGTCCACTGCTTCAACTCGACAACCACGTACGCGTCACGCCCGGTCTCCGGATGCACACCGGCGAGCACCACGTCGACCTGCCGAGTGCTCAGCGGGAGCTGGAAACCGACAACCATGGAGACCGCGCCGAGCCGAGCGTCCACAAGGTCCTCGGCCAGCACCGCAAGCCGGCGCATCGCCGCGCGGACCGCAGCCGCCAAGATGGGATCCGAGTCGGGGTGGGTGGGCCCGGTGACCGCATCAGGCAGAGCACGCTCGGCGACGAGTCGCGTCAACTCGGCGGCAGAGAGAACGAAGGTGACGCCGGCGAGGGACACCCGATCGCTGTCAGGCGCCGAGGAAACGCCTGTGGTGGCGGTGCTCAGACCGACGCGCTCAGCAGAGGCTCGGGGTCGCAGAGCGTCGGCCGTCCCCGGCGGGGCGCCTCCCCAGAGGAGCGCGGAAACCTCGGCCCTCGTCGGACCGAAGCGTGACCTGGTCAAGGCCGACCGCACGTCCTCCGGCGGCATCGGGCGATCCTGGCGGCGGTCTGAAACCACCCACTCGTTCCAGTCCATCAACCAGGAGAGGGCAGGGAGAGTCGAAAACAGCCCGACCCGCCGAAGGCAGGCACTGAGCGCCGCACGGTGCTCCGGACCGGTTGCCACCCGCAGCGAGCCAGAAAACACCCGCAGCCGGCTACCGGACAGGACCTCGACGCCGGGGGTTGTGCGTAGCGCTGCGCGAAGGCGGTCCCACGAACACCGCAGTTGCACCTGCCCATCCGCCTGATCAGGCAAGGCTACCGTCACGACATCCTTGGCTGAGGTGATCATGAATGCCTTGCCCGCCCGGCCACCCGAGGTGGTGCCTCCGGCACAGAGCATGGCGGCGAACTGCTCGACCTCTTTGATCGGAACCGTAACGAGGAGCGACGCCGCCAGCGGGCGAACAGCCTGCACCGGTAGGGGTAGACATCGATCAGCGATGTCCACCGACAGCTCCCGCGACGCGAGGAGAAGCTGGTTCAGGACAGCGGACTCGACGGCCGCTTGCGGCTCGCTGAGTGCATCGGGCAGCAGCCGCTCGCCGGCAGGCACAGCCGCGACGTGGTTATGAGCCTGCTGGTAGCTCTCGCCGGTGTAGCGGCGACGGGCGCGTGCGAGATCCTTGATCTGGTCGCGGGTCATCGCGTACGCCGACCGTTCGCGGCACCCACCGCGTCTCGGCTCCAGGTCCGCAACTCAGACAGGAGTCGGACCGCCAGGTCCCCATGAGATTGGGGCCGCACCGCGACAAGAAGCAAGATCGGCGCAATACACAGCGCCAGCAGCATGATCGGAAGGTGGGCGATCGCGACAATCAGCGGTCGCACCACGGTGGCCGGCACAGCCGCAAGGTCGAATGAGGGCACGCTCGTCTCCCGTTCCGCTGCCCGGCCAACGGCAATCGAGATAACGCACCTACAACGACAGGGGTGAAACGCGCGGAGGGTGGTACACCCTTCAGTCGCCCTCGCTGGACCCCAGCCGGGAGGTCCATGACGACTTGGTCACCGTGGTTGACCAACAACAGAGTAGCGGTCACGTCAAGTCGATCGATTCGGCGGAACGCTGGGCTGCGTCCTGTCGGCGCGCGGCCGGCCAGAGGGATCGAGGAAGGGGTTGTCGAGAAGCACGGCAGCACGGTGGCCCAGCGCGCACATCGGCCAAGGGTCGACCGGTCGAAGATGCGTCGCTCGGGTCACGTGCTGAGCGGCACGCTTTGCGGACCCAGGAGGGGCTGCGCACCGCTCGGTTGACTCGCAACAGCCCTGAAACTACCGGTTGATAAAGCCGGAATTTTCTGCGAGCCTGAGACATCGATCAGTGTGATCGTTAACATGATCATTTCCCGCACCGGAGGCGCCTCACCCGATCCGCCAGGCCCAATCACGAGCCATCCGACCGCGTCCACCACCGCCCCCACCGCCACCCTTCCGCCGCTGGTCAGGCGGACCACAGTCGCCCGGACAACGCACGCGACCGTCGGCCCGCCCGTGCGACCCCAGCATCGCGACCGCGGCCAGCACAGCGGGTCACCCACCCGAACATCGACCCAGTTCTCCCACCCACCACCGGAGGATCAGCATGGTTTCCCGGCCCCGTCCCCCCGGGCGTACCCGGCTACGAGCGTTCACTCTTTCCGGAACTGCCGCGATAATTGCGGCCCTGGTCGTATCGATGCTGCCCAACCTGGCGCAGGCCGCCGAGACGACTCTCGGCGCGGCAGCGGCCCAGTCCGGCCGGTACTTCGGTGCCGCCGTGGCCGCCAACAAGCTCGGCGACAGCGCGTACACGACGATCCTGAACCGCGAGTTCAACGCGATCACGCCCGAGAACGAGATGAAGATCGACGCGACCGAACCGCAGCAGAACAACTTCACGTTCGGCAACGCGGACCGGATCGTCAACCACGCCCTCTCCCGGGGCTGGAAGGTGCGCGGTCACACCCTGGCCTGGTACTCGCAGCAGCCCGGCTGGATGCAGAGCATGGAGGGCAGCGCCCTGCGCAGCGCCATGCTCAACCACATCAACCGGGTGGCCGGCTACTACAAGGGCAAGATCTACACCTGGGACGTGGTGAACGAGGCGTTCGAGGACGGCAACAGCGGCGCCCGTCGCAACTCGAACCTTCAGCGCACCGGCAACGACTGGATCGAGGCGGCGTTCCGCGCCGCCGACTCGGCCGACCCGGACGCGAAGCTCTGCTACAACGACTACAACACCGACAACTGGACGTGGGCCAAGACCCAGGCCGTGTACAACATGGTGCGCGACTTCAAGTCCCGTGGAGTGCCGATCGACTGCGTCGGCTTCCAGTCGCACTTCAACGCCAACTCGCCGTACAACAGCAACTACCGCACGACGCTGTCCAGCTTCGCCGCCCTCGGGGTGGACGTGCAGATCACCGAGCTGGACATCGAGGGCTCCGGCACGACGCAGGCCAACACCTACCGCAGCGTGGTCAACGACTGCCTCGCGGTGGCGCGCTGCAACGGGCTCACCGTGTGGGGAGTGCGGGACTGCGACTCGTGGCGCTCCAGCGGCACCCCGCTGCTCTTCGACTGCAGCGGCAACAAGAAGGCCGCGTACACGGCCACCCTGGAGGCGCTGAACAGCGCCGGCCCCGGCACCACCCCCACGCCCACGACGCCGGGTCCGACCCCCACCGTCACGCCCACCGTCACGCCCACCACCCCACCCGGCTCGGCCGGTCAGATCGTCGGCACGCAGTCCGGCCGGTGCGTCGACGTGCCGAACGCCTCGACCACCAACGGCACCCGGGTACAGCTCTACGACTGCAACCGGCAGACCAACCAGGCATGGACCTACACCTCGGGCAGACAACTCCAGGTGTACGGAACCATGTGCCTCGACGCCGCAGGCTCCGGCAACGGTTCTGCCGTGCAGATCTACAGCTGCCACGGTCAGACCAACCAGCAGTGGAACCTGAACTCCAACGGCACCATCAGCAGCGTCCAGTCCGGACGCTGCCTCGATGTCTGGAGCACCGCCAACGGCGCCCAGATCCAGCTCTACGACTGCCACGGCCAGACCAACCAGCAGTTCCGGCTCTCGTCCAGCGGCGCGTAAAGCTCGACCAGGGGCGTTCGCCCAGGCAACGCCGGGGCGGGCGGGCTCACCGCACGACGAGCCTGCCCGCCCTTCGTCTTTCCACCACCACCCCCAGGAGGTACCGACAGTGCGAGGACCCGCAGACCGCCCACCGCCCCCGGCGGACACCCCTGCCGACCGCAGGTCGTCCGGCATCCGGGGACGGCTCTTCACGTTGGCCGCAGCCGGGATCGCCGCCGCGGTCGGGCTGCTCACCATCACGCTGGCGACCGGGTCGGCGTCAGCGGCCGACAACCCGTACCAGCGCGGCCCGGACCCCACCCGGACCAGCGTCACCGCCGTGAACGGCCCCTTCGCCAACACGTCGGTCGCCGTCCCGACCGGGTACGGCTTCAACGGCGGCCGGATCTACTACCCGACGGACACCAGCCAGGGCACCTTCGGGGCCATCGCGATCTCGCCGGGCTACACCGCCCTGTTCTCCGCCGAACTGGCCTGGATGGGACCATGGCTGGCCTCGCACGGCTTCGTCGTGATCGGCATCGAGACCAACAGCCGCAACGACTTCGACACGGCGCGCGGCACGCAACTCCTCGCCGCGCTGGACTACCTGACGCAGCAGAGCCCGGTACGCGACCGCGTCGACCCGAACCGGTTGGCCGTCGCGGGCCACTCCATGGGCGGCGGTGGGGCGCTCAGCGCCGCCATGCGGCGTCCGTCACTGAAGGCCGTGGTCGGCATCGCGCCGTACTCGCCGTCGTCGAACCTGGCCACCGACCGGGTACCCACCATGATCTTCGCTGGGCAGTCGGACACGGTGGTCACCCCGTCGTACGCCACAGGTCTGTACAACAGCATCCCGACCACGACCGAGAGCACGTACCTGGAGGTCGCCGGCGCGGACCACGGCTTCATGGTCGGACGGTCGAACCCCGTTCTGGTCCGGACCATGTTGCCGTTCGTCAAGATGTTCGTCGACAACGACGCACGGTACAGCCAGTTCCTCTGCCCGCTGCTGGACAACAGCGGTGTGGTGACCTACCGCAGCACCTGTCCGCTGCTGCCGTCGACGCCGACCACCCCGACGCCGACCACCACCCCGACGAGCAGCCCGACACCGACGCCGACCACCTCGCCCACCACTGGGCCGCCGAGCTCCGCCAGCCAGATCATCGGCGCGCAGTCGGGCCGGTGCGTCGACGTGCCGAACGCCTCGCGCACGAACGGCACGCGGGTCACCCTCTACGACTGCAACCGGCAGACCAACCAGTCCTGGATCTACACCTCGGGCAAACAGCTACAGGTGTACGGCAACATCTGCCTCGACGCGGCAGGCACGGGCAACGGCGCGGCCGTGCAGATCTACAGCTGCCACGGTCAGACCAACCAGCAGTGGAACATCAACTCCAACGGCACCATCAGCAGCGTCCAGTCGGGACGCTGCCTCGATGTCTGGAGCACCGCCAACGGCGCCCAGATCCAGCTCTACGACTGCCACGGCCAGACCAACCAGCAGTTCCGGCTCGCTGCGCTCTAGTGACCGCACCGGGCGGGCTCGGCGTCACGCCGGGCCCGCCCCGCCGTGCGGCGGCGCCGTACTCTCGCGTACCACGAGCGAGGGTACGACCAACGGCAGGGGCTGCGGCACCGTGTCGTCGATGGCCTGGGTGACCGCCGTGATGGCCCGTCGGCCGACCGCGCCGAAGTCCTGCTGGATCGTGGTCAACGGCGGGATCAGGTACGCCGCCTCGGGCACGTCGTCGAATCCGATAACCGAGACATCCTGCGGCACGTGCCGACCACGCTCGTGCAGCGCGCGCAGCACGCCGATGGCCATCTGGTCGTTGGCGGTGAAGACCGCGGTGGTGCCGGGCATCTCGCAGATCCGCAGCCCAGCGAGGTAGCCGCCGTGGGCCATCCAGTCACCCTCGACGGGCTCGGGTGGGCGTACGCCCGCGGCCACCATCGCCGTACGCCAGCCGTCGCGGCGGGCGCGGGCCTCGGCCCAGTTGAGCGGACCGGACACGTGCACGATCTCGGTGTGTCCGAGGCCGAGCAGGTGTTCGGTGGCCATCCGCGCGCCGAGCACCTGGTCGACGCCGACGGTGACGCTCGCCCTGGACAGGTCACCCTCCACCACCACGAAGGGCACCCCGGACCGGGTCATCCGCACCACCTCGAGAGCCTCGTCGTTGCCGGCGATCATCACGACGCCCTCCACGCCGACGCGCATGAGGTGTTCGGTGGCGTCGCTCAGCGCCCGTACCGTCACCTCCGAGAGGCTGACCGAGGTGGCGAAGTAACCGGCGGCCCGGGCCGCGTCCTCGACGCTGCGGTGGATGCTCGTCGGACCGAACAGCGTCCGCGCCGTCCCGATGATGCCGATCATCCCCGAGCGGCCCCGGACCAGCGCCCGCGCGGCCGTGTTGGGGCGGTAGTCGAGTCGCCGGATCGCCTCGAGGACCCGCTCCCGCGTCTCGCGCCGGATCGCGGGCGCTCCGTTGATGACCCGGGACACCGTCTGGTGGGACACGCCCGCCAGGCGGGCGACGTCCGCCATGACCGGGGGCCGATGGGCGGTCGTCACTGCTTTCTCCGCGCGAACTCGCACTGGCGGGCCGTCCGTTCTTCCATGATTCGTTTCCTCGCCCGTCAGTGTGAGTGACGGGGCACGTCACTGCCGCTGCCACCCACCAGGAAGTCGAGGTCGGCCCCACTGTCGGCCTGGAGGACGTGCTCGCTGTACAGCCGTACCCAACCCCGGTCGGCCACCGGCGGCGGCGGCTTCCAGGCGGAGCGACGCTCGGCGAGCTCCGCCTCGTCGACCAGGAGGTCGAGGCGGCGGGTGGCGACGTCGAGCTGGACCAGGTCGCCGGTGCGCACCAGCGCGAGAGGACCGCCCACGGACGCCTCCGGCGCCACATGCAGGACGCATGTGCCGTAGCCGGTGCCGCTCATGCGCGCGTCCGAGATCCGCACCATGTCCGTGATGCCGTCGGTGAGCAGTCGGCGGGGCATGGGCACGTTGCCCACCTCCGGGAAGCCGGGGTAGCCGCGCGGTCCGGCGTTGCGTACGACGATCACCGTGTCCGGAGTGACGTCGAGGTCCGGGTCGTCGGCGGCGACGACGTACTCCTCGATCCGGTCGAAGACGAGCGCCGGGCCGGTGTGCGTGAGGAGGTGGGGGGTGGCGGCGGAGACCTTCAGCACCGCTCCGGACGGCGCCAGCGAACCGCGCAGCACCACGGTGCCCGAGCCGGCGGCCTGGAACGGCTCCTTCATGGTGGCGATGACGTCGGAGTTCCAGCACTGCGCGCCGTCGACGTTCTCGGCCACGCTCCTGCCACTGACCGTGACGTGCTCCGTGTGCAGCAGCGGCGCGAGTTCCTTCATCACCACCGGAAGGCCGCCCGCGTAGGCGAAGTCCTCCATCAGGTACGCCCCGGACGGCATGAGGTTGACGAGCAGCGGAACGTCGGCGGTGAGGGTGTCGAAGTCCTCCAGCGACAGGGGCACGCCGAGGCGTCCGGCGATCGCGAGCAGGTGTACGACCGCGTTCGTGGAGCCACCGATCGCGGCGTTGACCCGGATGGCGTTCTCGAACGCCTCGCGGGTGAGCACCGAGGACAGCCGTTGGTCCTCGCCCACCATGGCGACGATCCGACGACCGGCGGCCTGCGCGAGCGCGTACCGCCGGGAGTCGACGGCGGGTACGGCGGCGGCCCCGGGTAGCTGCACGCCCAGCGCCTCGGTCACACAGGCCATGGTGGAGGCGGTCCCCATGGTCATGCAGTGGCCCCGGCTGCGGGACATGCCGACCTCCGCCTCGGCGCAGTCGGCGGCGCTCATCCGGCCGGCCCGCATCTCCTCGGTGAAACGCCAGACGACCGTGCCCGAGCCGATGTCCTGGCCACGGAACTTGCCGTTGAGCATCGGCCCGCCGGTCAGCATCAGCGTCGGCAGGTCGACGCTCGCCGCCCCCATCAGCAGGCCCGGAGTGGTCTTGTCACAGCCGGAGAGCAGGACCACCCCGTCGAGGGGGTTGGCGCGGACGGACTCCTCCAGCTCCATCGCGAGCAGGTTGCGGTAGAGCATGGTCGTGGGACGCATGAGGGGCTCGCCCAGGCTCATGGCCGGGAACTCCAGCGGCAGGCCGCCGCTCTCCCACACGCCGCGCTTCACCGACTCGGCCAGGTCGCGCAGGTGGGCGTTGCAGGGGGTCAGCTCCGACCAGGTGGTGGCGATGCCGATCACCGGGCGACCGTCGAAGACGTCGTCCGCGAACCCCTGGTTGCGCATCCAGGACCGGTGGATGAACCCGTTGCGGCCTTCGGCGCCGAACCACTGCGCGCTGCGCAGCGGTCGATCTGTCGTCGACATCAGCACACCTCTCTGTCATGCCTCAAGGTCGCTCGGCGCGACCTAGATGATCGATTCCAAGGGATGTGGGACCGCAAGTAGACGCGAGGGCGTCCATGATCGGCGTTGTCTAGGCAAC